>NZ_DDLD01000022.1:0-52384 GCF_002339435.1 Acinetobacter sp. UBA2581
TATGTCGAACTCAGGTTACTTTTAATCCCTTGCCAGAACTGATTCAACGTGCAGCCCATGTATCCATTGGTCTGGCGCTGATTTTCTTGTTGTATCCAGCACGTCAGGCCAGTAGCCGGCAAAAGGTCGCATGGACGGACTGGATTTGGGTCATTGCCTCTTTTGCTTCTTTCTTTTATTTGTTTAAAGAATACCAAGCCATTATGACTACCCGGGGAGGCATTCCCAATACACTGGACATTGTCTTCTCAATTATGACGGTAGTATTGGTGGTTGAGGCTGCTCGAAGGGTAATGGGCTGGATGTTGCCGATCTTGGGACTGATTTTCTTAAGCTATCCATTTGTCAGTCATTTTGACTGGATGCCGGATCGCTTGCTCACTCGCCCCTATACATTCAGTGATATTTTCGGGCAAATGTATCTGAAGACTGAAGGTTTATATTCTTCAGCCATTGGTGCTTCAGTCACCTTCATTTTCTTGTTTATCCTGTTTGGTGCATTTTTGGCGAAATCGGGAATGGGAAAATTATTCAATGACCTGGCCATGGCACTTGCCGGTCATAAGCAAGGTGGGCCAGCCAAAGTTGCGGTGATTTCCAGCGGTTTTATGGGTAGTATTAATGGTACGGCGGTTGCCAATGTCGTAGGAACCGGTTCATTTACTATTCCCTTGATGAAAAAAATTGGCTACCACAAAAACTTTGCCGGTGCAGTGGAAGCCAGTGCTTCTGTAGGTGGGCAGATTTTACCTCCAGTCATGGGGGCTAGTGCATTCATCATGGCCGAAACAACTGGTGTCAGTTATGGCACGATTGCCTTAGCCGCGGTATTGCCTGCTCTACTGTATTACCTCGGTGTGATGGCACAAGTCCATTTCAGGGCAGGTCGGGATAATCTTAAAGGCGTTCCCAAAGCAGACTTGCCACGAGTCAAAGAAGTTCTGAAAGAGCGCGGACATTTATTACTTCCAATTATTGCGCTTGTGGTGTTCTTATTCCAGTCAATTCCGGTCAGCTATGCAGCGGTTTATACTATTTTATTAACCATTGTTGTTGCTGCATTTAGAAAATCTACGCGGATGGGACCGAAGGAAATCCTGGAAGCACTGGCAGATGGTGCTAAACAGTCACTCTCTGTGATGTCTGCCTGTGCAGTGGTGGGTATTATTATCGGTGTGGTCAGCTTGACCAGTTTTGGCTCGGTAATGACCTCTTCAATTATGAGTATTGGTGCAGGCAGTCTGTTTCTAACACTGTTTTTTACCATGATTGCATCGATGATTTTGGGTATGGGCCTACCATCCATTCCTGCCTATATTATTACCGCAACCATGGCAGCTCCGGCTTTAGCCAACTTTGATATTCCAATCCTAGTTGCGCATATGTTCGTGTTCTATTTTGGCCTGTTTGCCAATATTACCCCACCCGTCGCCTTGGCCGCCTTTGCCGGTGCCGGGATTGCGGGTGGTGATCCAATGCGGACTGGATTCCTGGCACTACGCCTATCTCTGGCTGGCTTTATTGTGCCATTCCTGTTTGTCTATAACCCGGCGATGCTGATGATTGATACAACAGATATTGCCGTGAATGCCAAAGAATTTGCCTTACCGGCATGGAATGTCATTTTAAGCATTACCGTGACGTCGATTGTCGGCATTCTGGCACTTGGCGCTGCAGTAGAAGGTTACTTTAAAACCGCGATAAATTGGTTCTGGCGCATCTTCCTGGGGGTGGGCGCACTCATGATGATTGTGCCTGAGACCATGACCGATATTATCGGCACCATCATGGTAATTATTGCGATTGGCTTTAATATCATTCAGGCAAGAAAAGAGAATACAATTACTACTAAAATTTCATAAAAAAAGAGAGCCGAGGCTCTCTTTTTTCACTATAGAATCTTAGAAAATACGAGTTTTATCTTTTTCTGCTTTTGGCAATTTTGCTGCAATTTTCTGAGCAATAGCCATGTAACTTTCAGCAGCATCATCTCCAGCAATCACTGAAGGCTTACCGGCATCGGCATTTTCACGAATCACTGCATTCAAAGGCAAACGACCGAGCAATGGAATATTGTATTGCTCTGACAGTTTATCACCGCCGCCTTTACCAAAGATCTGTTCTTCATGACCGCAGTTCGAACAGATATGGGTCGACATATTTTCGACTACTCCCATCACTGGAATCTGCACACGGTTAAACAGTTCAATACCTTTGGTCGCATCCAGCAATGCCACGTTTTGTGGTGTGGTCACAATCACAGCACCTGTGACTGGAATACGCTGAGCGAGTGTTAACTGGATATCACCTGTACCTGGTGGCATGTCGATCATCAGAACATCCAAATCCGGCCATAAGGTTTGATTGAATAGCTGCATCAAGGCGCCCGTTGCTTTAGGACCACGCCAAGCAACCGGCGTATTATTATCACCCGTTAAGTGCCCAATCGACAGTACTGCCATACCGTAAGCATCGAGTGGGACAAACTGCTCGGCTTCGATCATCGGGGTTTTGCCGGCATTGCCGAGCATCGTCGGAATACTTGGACCATAAATATCCGCATCCAGTACACCCACTTTCAAACCTAATTTTTGCAAAGCCAAAGCCAGATTCACAGTCGTTGTAGATTTACCAACACCACCCTTGCCTGAAGAGACCAGAATGACATTCTGAATACGTGGATGCTTCGGCACATCACGTTGCTGTGGAGCAGCTTTCTGGATCGGTGGATTATTTGGGTCAGCTTCTGCTTGAGCTGCATGACCTGAAGCATCAACCACAGGTGGCAGATTCGATTTTGAAGCAGCAGTTTGCGGCTGGCTGGAACAGCTCTCGCCTTCTGCATGATGATGTCCACAACCGCCTTCTTTTTTATGACTCGTCTTTTGCTGAATCACATGCAGGTTTAGTTCTTTAATACCGCATTTCTCTAGCGCATCCGCCAGTTCATCATGAATCTGCTGTAACTGCTCTTTTTCTTCCGGATAGGTATTAATGGTGATTTGCAGAATCTCACCTTGCACATTGACCTGAGTAATCCGGTCTTTCAGTGCATTGCTAGAATTTGGCAAGACATAATTTTGCAGTACGTTCTGCACAGCTTCTTCGTTCACCTCCTTGGAAGGCGAAAAAACCGATTTAAGCGAAGAAAGCCAGGACATAGGTTACTCCAAAAATATAGATAGACATCTGAATAGCTTAGTTTAACGAGGTTTTTGGCTCAGGTTAAGCAATCTGTATTCACAAGCCTGAAAGACAAATATGATTTCCAACTATTTTACTTGGTTTTAAAGGGTTACAGGGAAGAAAATTTATAAAGTCAGCATCACATCTTATTTATTGTTCTATATTATTGATATTTAAAATTTTAAATCAAATTAATTAGATAGTAGCCATTAAAAAACCACTTCATTCAAAAACTGAATGAAGTGGTTTTCGATATGAAATGATTATTTATGATTTTTATCTTGATCGGTCTTGTTTTGCCCAGATTGATCAGCCTTATCCTGATCCTTTTTAGCATCATCTTTGTTATTGGTCTGAGCTGATTTTTGGTCCTTATCCTTAGCCTCTTTAGATGAAGAATCCTGATCCTGCTTTTTTGAATCATCTGACTGAGACTGGTCATCGCCTTTCATTTTGGTCATGGTTTCAGCCGCCATCTGTTTCAACTCATTTAGTTTCGTAGCAGCTTCATTTACCAAATCACTAATTTTGACCTTGGTATCTTCAAACTTGTGTAGCGCTTCATCTTTTAAATTTGCCATACGATCTTGGTCAGTCTGATTCGCTGATTTATCTCCAGAAGTATGATCCTGTGCCTTTTTCGAATCATCTGAACCTTGTTCACCATTTTTTTGGCTGTCTGATTTGCCATTTTTTAGCTCATTCAGAATCTTTTCGCCTTTTTGCAATAGCTCTTCGCCAATTGCGATGGCTTTTGCTTTTAAGTCATCCATTTTGGTGCTTTCCGTCTTTTTATCTGATTGATCAACATTATCAAAATCAGATTGGTCATTTTTAGACGTATCTTTTTGCTCTGATTGCTGATTACCAGATGCTTTAGAGTCTTGCTGATTATCAGACTTTTCATCAGCACCATTTTTTTGGGCTTCTAGGACTTCTTCATGTTTCTGCTTATGCTGTTTATCAATCTCGTTCTGCTTTTGCTCTTGTTCAATCTTGTCATGCAGCTCTCGTGCATGTTGTTCTCTATCTTGATTCTGTTTTGAAGTACTTGTCTGGTTATTCTGAGTCATGAGTACCCTCCTAAGGCGTCATAATAAAAATGATCAGCTAAATTTTTAGCACAAAGCATGCAATGACGTGGATGAAGTAAGCAAACTGCAACAAAGCCTGTACATGTTGTTGCTATTGATTGCAGGAAGTAGCATCAACTTATCTCAATCGAATTTTTACGGGCCAATTACCCGTCTATAGCCAGTTTTTGTATTCTGAATATTCAGCCTGATTTATTCCTGAGGCTTCTGTAAAAGCATTTCTTTGTAATCCCTTCTGCATCATGTAAAATTATGGCCCATTGCATAATGAATACGAATGAGAGAGTGAATCCGTGCGTAAAATCCTAGTCACCAATGCCCTTCCTTACGCCAATGGCCCGATTCATATGGGTCACTTACTTGGCTATATCCAGGCTGATATATGGGTACGTGCGATGCGTGCAATGGGTCATGACGTGACGTATGTCTGTGCGGATGATGCTCATGGTACAGCGATCATGCTGCGTGCTGAGGCAAATGGCATTTCACCTGAAGCACAGATCGCCAATGTGCAAAAAGAACACATTCGTGACTTTGACGGTTTCGGTGTGCATTTCGATCATTATGACTCTACCCACAGTGATACTAACCGCGCCCGCGCTTCAGAAATCTATATCAAAAACCGTGAAGCCGGCAATATTGCAGTTCGCCCTGTAACCCAGTTATTTGATCCTGAAAAAGGCATGTTCCTGTCAGACCGTTTCATTAAGGGTACATGCCCAAAATGTAAGGCGGAAGACCAATACGGCGATTCATGTGAAGTCTGCGGTACAACTTACAACGCGACTGAATTATTAAATCCAAAATCGACTTTAAGCGGTGCGACTCCTGTTGAGAAATCTTCGGATCACTACTTCTTTAAATTGCCAAATTTTGGTGAATACCTGCAAAAATGGACCCGTGACGAAGGCCGTCTACCCGTATCTATCGCCAACAAATTGGATGAATGGTTTGATAATGGCTTGAATGACTGGGACATCTCCCGTGATGCACCTTATTTCGGCTTTGAAATTCCTGATGCACCCAACAAATATTTCTATGTTTGGGTGGATGCACCAATCGGCTATATGTCGAGCTTCGAAAATTACATCAAAACTAAACGTCCTGACTTAAGCTTTGATGATTTTTGGAAAAAAGATTCTAAAAATGAAGTCTATCACTTCATTGGTAAAGACATCGTTTACTTCCATGCCCTGTTCTGGCCTGCAATGCTGGAAGGTGCAGACTATCGTACTCCAACCGGTTTATTCGTGAACGGTTTCCTGACTGTAAATGGTCAGAAGATGTCTAAATCTCGTGGTACCTTCATTAAAGCTGAAACTTATTTACAGCATTTGAATCCTGAATACCTGCGTTATTACTTTGCTTCTAAACTTTCTGACAAGGTTGAAGATTCTGACTTGAATCTGGATGATTTCGTCCAGAAAGTGAATTCGGACCTTGTAGGTAAAGTGGTGAACATCGCAAGCCGTTGTGCAAAATTCATCAATACCAAGTTTGATAACAAGTTAAGTGCCACTTGTGCTGAGCCTGAACTGGTTCAAAGCTTTATTGATGCTGGTGATTCGATTGCTAAAGCTTATGAAACCCGTGAATTCTCGGCAGCGATTCGTGAAATCATGGCACTTGCAGATAAAGCCAACCAGTACATCGATGAGAAAAAACCTTGGGCTTTAGCGAAAATTGAAGGTGAAGAACAGCAAGTTCATAACGTGTGTTCTGTAGGTATTAACCTGTTCCGTCAATTGGCTGTGTATTTAGCTCCAGTACTTCCAACTTTGGCTGCTCAAGTTCAGGACTTCCTGAAACTGGCTTCTTTCGACTTTGCTTCTCGTACAGAAATTTTGACTGGTCATGAAATTGCGTTGTTCCAGCCACTAATGCAACGTGTTGATCCGAAAGCAGTGGCTGCGATGGTCGATGCATCTAAAGATTCTTTAGCTGCGCCTGCTGCTGAAGTACCGAAAGCTGAGAAGAAAAAAGAGAAAGCCAAAGAGAAGAAAGCTGAGCCTAAAGTCGGTGAAGCTGAAATCATCACCATTGATGACTTCATCAAAGTTGACCTGCGTGTAGCGGAAGTTCTGGATGCTGCAACGGTTGAAGGTTCTGACAAGCTTTTACAACTCACGTTAAATGTCGGTGAAGCTGAACCACGTAATGTCTTCAGCGGTATCCGTGAGTTTTATAAACCGGAAGACCTGAAAGGTAAACTGGTGGTGATGGTTGCGAACCTTGCTCCACGTAAAATGCGTTTTGGTATTTCAAACGGTATGGTACTTGCGGCTGGTAATGGCGAAGGTGTTTGGGTGATTTCACCTGAATCTGGTGCTAAACCGGGTGATAAAGTTTCTTAAGATTTAGGTCTTAGATAGAAGAAAAGCCTCTACTGATGTAGGGGCTTTTTACTTAGTCTAATAAAATAATACTCAGCCAATAAAAGTTCTTCATCTTTAATTTTTTTACCATTTATACAATTTATTTTCTTGTTTTTAAAAAATATATCTATAGAATCTAAACGCTTTTTTTTTATTTTTAGAATTATTCGGGGTAAACATGAAAAAATTACTAGTTTCAGCTTTAGCAGCATCAACAATTGTATTCACAGGATGTTCAGTTCGTATGGCTGATATGACTGTAGCTTCAACGAAAAACTTCAACCTAAACTCAACTCAGTTCGTTAAAGGCGAACGCGTTAAAGGCGAAGATAAAGTTCCAGTAATTTTATTCCCTTTAGGTATTCCTAATTTCAAAACAGCAGTAGATCGTGCAATTGAAAAAGATCGTTGTGCAGTAGCACTTTCTGATGTAGTCATCACTCAACTAAATCAAGCATTTCTTGTAGGTCAAATTGGCTATCGCGTAGAAGGCACTCAAATTATTGACCGTTCTCAGCCTGAATGCAGTAAATAATTGCTTATTAAAAAAGCCTCTATCTTTAGAGGCTTTTTTACGTCGATCTATAAATCGGATAGCACTTATTTATCAAGGAAAAATTCCCAGATGACATAGCCAATGCCGAAGCCCAGCAATGAATATAAGGTAATAATGAAAAATACAAATGCTGCATTATTTTTCTTTTTCCAAAAACTCATAGCGATACCCAAGGCTGTTTGCAATACCCCATGTTAACGGGCTTTTTTATAAAAGTGAAATTTATCTAAGTATTTTATTTATAAAAATATTTTTAGATAAAAAAATCTTTTATTTCCTTACAAAATCAATATACAGATTCAAACTGAATGCCTAGTACAGATATTCAATTTCTCTTCTCTCTTTAAAAAAAGGTAAATATTTTTATATTCTATTTTCATGCTTTACATGCTAATACATAGCATAAACTTCACAACCATAAGAATTGCCATGAATATTTTAAGGACATCCCTTCTCACTTCTTTACTTTCATTTTCTGTTTTGAGTGTAAGTGTGAGTCAGGCTGCTGAACCTGCAACAATTGCTTCATCAAAACAAGTCGCCGGCTACTATCATCACCAAATTGGTAATACTCAGATTACTGCCCTGCTCGATGGTACAAACTACTTAAATCCATCGATGTTTAGAGGCCTAAGTGATGCAGAAAAGACTGAGATTTTGAAGAAATATCATGCCGATCAAGCCAAAGGTATACAGACTTCAGTCAATGCTTTCCTGATTAATACAGATAATCAACTACTCATGGTCGACAGCGGTGCTGCAAGCTGCTTTGGTGCGCACTTAGGGTCAATTTATAACAACCTCAAGGCATCAGGTTATCAGCCAACGCAAGTAAGTGGCATTTTCCTGACTCATCTCCACCCTGATCATGTTTGTGGCATTTCAAATAACGGCGCAGCAAATTATCCAAATGCCACCTTACATATTTCTAAAACCGAATATGACTACTGGCTAAGTCCAAATACCGTTACAAAACTACCGAAAGACCAGCAGGAGGGTTTCTTAGGCACCGTAGAGAAAATTAAAGCAGCCCTTGCACCCTATGAAAAAGCTAAAAAAGTGAAAGTCTTTTCTGATAAATCTTTAGCCTTTGGTGGGATCGAGTTTAAGCCATCCTTTGGTCATACCCCAGGGCATTACAGCTTTAAACTCAAAGCAGATGGTCAAGAAATCGTATTTGTCGGTGACATCGTCCATTCACATACCTTGCAATTCGACAAACCTGAAACAGCCATAGAATTCGATGTTGATCCTAAAACTGCGGTGCAAACCCGTTTAAAGCATTTCGCTGAATATGCCAAGCAAGGCCAGACCATTGCAGCACCACATTTACCATTCCCAGGGATCGGTCATATTTACTCAAAAGATGGAGAGAGCTATCAGTGGATTCCTGTGCATTTTAAAGATTAATTGAATACTTCAGAGATTTTAGCTCCGGATGAAACCCTAATTTTTTAGGGTTTTATTTATTGGAGATATAGCTAAGTTATAGTCTATATAACTTCTAAAATTTAAAACCATGATGTACTTTTGCAATTCAAAATTATCTTTCACTTAATTTTTTTAAATTTTTTCTTAAAAATCCTTTCACTTTTCATGCGCACCTTTAGCACACATTTTTAACACGCCATTTTCTGTGATAAAGCTAAATATCTAAAAAACAAAATATAAATTCAAATTTTATCTTTTCTTATGATGTCTTAGTTTGGTGCATAAAATTCTATTGTGCTTTATATCGAGTCTTGTCAGTTTCAAGAAATTCTTTATCAAAATTTCCCTTGTTAGTAACTCTTTTCGAATCAGTTTGCCTCTATATACTGGATTTCTTTTGTGATTCTATGCACTAAATTGGAACGCACAATGCAAAATATAGACTTATTATTTCTCCTTCTCGGTGCAGTTCTAGTGCTTGCCATGCATGCAGGATTTGCATTTTTAGAACTAGGGACAGTTCGCCATAAGAATCAGGTCAATGCCTTAAGTAAAATTCTCACTGACTTTTCCCTATCCGCCATCGCTTACTTTCTGGTGGGCTATTATATTGCCTATGGTCAGCATTTTTTCCATGATGCCTCTACTTTAGCAGCCGATCATGGTTATAACCTGATGCGCTGTTTCTTCCTGCTGACCTTTGCCGCAGCTATTCCTGCGATTATCTCGGGAGGTATTGCTGAACGCGCTAAAATGCGTTCGCAGGCTTTAGCGACTTTATTTTTAGTTGCTCTGATTTATCCATTTTTTGAAGGGATGATCTGGAATGGCAACTTTGGTTTTCAAGACTGGTTGGCAAATACCTTCGGTGCCAACTTCCACGACTTTGCCGGCTCTGTGGTCGTGCATGGCATGGGAGGCTGGATTGCTCTGGCTGCAGTCGTTTTACTTGGTGCACGTAATGGTCGATATAAAAATGATGGCCGGATTACTGCACATCCACCATCATCTATCCCTTTCCTTGCTCTAGGCTCATGGATTCTGATTATTGGCTGGTTTGGCTTTAATGTAATGAGTGCACAACGCCTGGATGCTATTTCCGGACTGGTTGCGATTAACTCTCTAATGGCGATGGTCGGTGGAACTATTGCAGCAAAAGTAGCGGGTAAAGATGATCCTGGCTTCTTGCACAACGGCCCATTAGCC
This sequence comes from Acinetobacter sp. UBA2581, assembly GCF_002339435.1. Taxonomy (NCBI): domain Bacteria; kingdom Pseudomonadati; phylum Pseudomonadota; class Gammaproteobacteria; order Moraxellales; family Moraxellaceae; genus Acinetobacter; species Acinetobacter sp. UBA2581. Next base: position 9,849 of record NZ_DDLD01000022.1, read on the forward strand.
GGACTGGTGGCCATCTGTGCAGGTTCTGATGTGGTACATCCATTGGGTGCATTATTTATCGGGATCAGTGCAGGCGTGATTTTTGTGAAACTCTTCACCTATACCCAAAATAAACTCAAAGTCGATGATGTATTAGGGGTCTGGCCTTTGCATGGCGTATGTGGTGCTTTTGGTGGAATTGCGGTCGGTGTATTCGGTCAGCAATGGCTCGGAGGCATGGGCGGTGTTTCTCTCATTTCACAATTATTCGGTACCGTACTAGCGATTGTAGTGGCTCTGGCAGGTGGATTTCTGGTTTATGGATTACTGAAAGTATTGATCGGTATTCGTCTAAGTCAGGAAGAAGAATTTACTGGTGCGGATTTATCTATTCACCGGGTCTCGGCTAATTCCGAAGAAAATATTTTTTAAGCACCAAATTAAAAAAGCCCCGAATCATCGGGGCTTTTTTATAGTCTGCGATAATTGGAAAATTACTTCATCCCAAAAATCAGCTTTAATCCCAGCGCGGTCATGACCGCCCCTGCTGCACGGTCAAAACCGGCTTTAAATTTTAAATACACACGACGTGGTTTTTCGGCAGAAAGTGCAACTGCCACCAGCGAGCACCAGCCTGCATCAATAAAGAAACATAAAACCGGCAATACAAAGTAAAAGTAAGTTGGAATTTCTTTTGGTAAAAGCGCAGTAAAAATACTGGCCAATACAATGGCAATTTTAGGATTCGAGAGCTGGGTAATCAAACCTGTCATATAGGCACGACGTAAGGACATCTGAGTTTGACTGTCATCGCCTGCATCGATCGGCTCTTTGGCATGCTTGATAATTTTAAAAGCCAACCAGAGCAGATATAAACCACTACAAATTTTTAGAGCCAGATAGGCAGATGGCACAGCCAGCAAAAATGCCTGCAAACCTAAAACTGCAAGCAGACCAAAAATAGCCGCCCCTGTTCCGGTACCTAAAGCTGTAAATAGGCCATGCTTACGTGAGATCGCAATTGAATTTTTCGCTACATAAATAGAAGTCGGTCCTGGGCTCATTGCACCTAACATGAGGGCAAAGGCAATTGAACCTAAAATCCAAAATGATTCCACGTGACCATCCAAACTTAAAATGAATGGCTTATTTTAAGTAAAAATAATTTATTTTGCTTTAATATTTCTACACAAATGATGCAATATTTGTGCGAAATCCGGCTATTTCTTCAATTGGTCTTGAGCGGTGAGGGATGAATCAAGCATCTTATAATCATGGTCATGCACCGGCACTCCGCCAATAATCATGCTTCGTGTATCAGTTTTAGGTTTATTCAGCGGATCATCACAGCCAGATAAGCCTAAGAGCAATACGCTTAAAATCGTACAGGATAGTATTTTCATTATTCTATCCTCCTCTAAGTTCCTTATAAGATTCAGATTAGCAAATTTGTTTAAATTTTCAGCATATGAATTGTGACAATCTACAAAAATTTATTCTTAGTTTAAGGAGCTCATGATTCTGCCATCCTGCTGATTCTATTTCGCTATAATTTGCTCATTCTTAGCTTATGAAAATACCATGTTTGAAAAAATCGCCCAGCATATTCCAGACCAGCGCATCTGGCTGAAAGACAGGCTTGTAACCATACGCCGTCTGGATCTGGTGCATCCGCAAATATCAGGCAACAAGTTTTTTAAACTGAAATACAACTTTCTGGAAGCACAGCAACTTGGCTTTAAAAAGCTGCTGACTTTTGGGGGAGCTTATTCCAATCATATTGCAGCAACAGCGTTTGCAGCATGGCAGTTTGGCTTTGAGAGTGTCGGTATTATTCGAGGTGAAGAACTGGCCCATCAGCCCTTAAACCCCACTTTAGAGTTGGCACAACAATTCGGCATGCAATTGTATTTTGTGAGTCGTGAAGAATACCGACGTAACCATGACACTGATTATCTAGAAGCGTTAGTACAAAAGTTTCCTGCACATTACATCATTCCTGAAGGCGGTACTAATGCATTGGCGATTCGGGGATGTCAGGAGATTCTAAAGGACAGCGATGCACAATTTGACGTGATCTGCTGTGCTGTAGGCACTGGTGGCACGATTACAGGTTTGATTGAAGCCAGCCAGCCTCAGCAACAGGTATTAGGATTTTCTGCCTTAAAAGGCGATTTCCTGAATGAGGATGTGGCTAAGCTGACCACGAAAAGAAACTGGTCCATTCTCGATGATTATTGTTGCGGTGGCTATGCCAAAATCACTCCTGAACTGATCCAGTTTATACAGCACTTTGAAGCTGAATATGATATTCCCTTAGAGCATATTTATACGGGAAAAATGCTGTTGGGAATTTCCGACCTGATTGAAACAGGCTATTTTCCAGCAGAAGCAAAGCTACTAATCCTGCATACTGGTGGACTACAAGGTCGAAATATTTAACTCGCTTAAAGTGCTGATCGAAACTTAAGTTCCTATCGGATTATTTTCGTTTAAGGCAATCAGCCCTTTTACCAATCGATAGACATGCCAGACAAAGACCAGAAAAATAATCACAAAACCGATCAGAATCACGGTGAGCAGCCCACCTAGAATATAACCCAGCAAGCTGAACCAGAAGGTTTTAATCTGCCAGTCCACATGACTTTCCAGCCAGGTGCCTCGCATTTCATCACGTTTAATATAATTCATGATAATTGCGATTAATGGGGTTATTCCCAGGAAAAAACCCAGTAGATGAAGAATATAGCTGATCAGATTATATTGTTTGTATGCTGCCGTATCCGTCATAAATTATTCCTTTCATTGTGATTATTTTTTAGGCATGACAAAACTATGCATGAATCCGCCAGCTGCTTCAAATTATTTATGATAAATATTCGCTAACACGCTGTAATTCGGGTAGCCCCTTCCAAGAATAGAGAAAGCTGAAATAAAATTGTCTATAATGCTCCCCTTTCTTCTCCCTTGAGTGTGTGATGTCTGTTCAGCAATACGATGTTTTGGTCATAGGTGCAGGTGCATCCGGTTTAATGACAGCCTATATGGCAGCACAACGTGGTCGAAAAGTCGTAGTCGTTGAAAAAGCCAATAAGGTGGGTAAAAAAATTCTAATGTCTGGTGGCGGCAAATGTAATTTCACCAACCTCTATGTCGAACCTGAAAATTTCATCTCGCATAATCCGCATTTCGTGATTTCAGCACTGACCCGCTATACCAATTGGGATTTTATTGGTATGGTCTGCGAATATGGCATCGAGTATGAAGAACGTAAACATGGACAGTTATTTACCTTAAATGGTGCTAAAGAAATTCTGTCGATGCTACTGTCTGAATGTGACAAGACTGGTCTGGTCGAGATCAAAACCAACTGCGAAGTGAAAGCCGTCAATACTGTGGACGATCATGGATTTCAGGTAGCCACTTCTTTAGGATATTTTGAAGTGGAATCGGTTGTGGTTGCTTCAGGTGGCTTGTCGATTCCGACTCTAGGCGGTTCAGGCATCGGCTATGAGATTGCCAAACAGTTTGGACATCATGTCTATCCAACCCGTGCCGGTCTGGTGCCTTTTACTTTCTCAGATAGTTTCAAGGAAGTCACCACCCGTCTGAGCGGTAATGCAGTTGAAGCCACTCTGTCTAATGATCTAAACAGTTTTACTGAAGCTTTACTGTTTACCCATCGTGGTCTAAGTGGCCCTAGCTCCCTACAACTGTCAAATTACTGGGATGTTGGCCAAAGCTTTAAGGTCGATTTCTTACCAAGTGTCGACCTGTTTGATTTCTTTAAATCTAAAAAACAGAGTCAGCCTAAAGTATTGCTACGCACACTGTTGACCGAACATTTACCAAAGAGCGTAGTGCTAGAATTACAGAATCTGATCTGGCCTGAAGTGGCTGAAACATCCATTGGCAATATTAGTGATGACAAGCTGGAACAGATTGCCAAACGTTTAAGTGGTTTTGAACTGAAGCCTTCTGGAACTGAAGGTTACCGGACAGCCGAGGTGACTTTGGGCGGCGTAGATACAACCGAAGTTTCATCTAAAACCATGGAAAGCAAAAAACAGAAAGGCTTATATTTTGTGGGCGAGATACTGGATGTGACTGGTCATTTGGGAGGTTTTAACTTCCAATGGGCATGGTCATCAGCGCATGCCGCATCGGAATATGTTTAATACTGAAATGATCTAGGAAAAAGAAAATACTTCGCTTATTCCAGATAATCCGTTTTAAACAGGTTCAGATTGGCCATATTTTCTAAACGGTCAATCGTCAGTTGCATTTTCTGAGCCGCTTCCTGCAGATGTAATGGTACTCGGTCTGCAATAGATGCCATAAATTTATGCTGCAATGTTTTCCACATATTATTGATCTCCTTTTTCTTTATATTTTTAATGCAAGAAAAATACCAAAATCATTTTAGTATTCACTTGAATATTCTATATTTTTTAAAAAAGAAATTCTATGTGGAGTGACTGAGCAGTGTTCTGGCTTAGTTAAATTCGTCTGGATCAGGTATTTTCTTATCCAGCTCTCGTTCAGCCTGCTCATCCTGTTTACTTTTCACAAAGACAAATCGATAAGCAGCCGTGAAAAAGCCAATGGTAATGCCTGCTATCACTAAGGGTGTTAACAGATTATTCGGTTTCTTGGCATTCATTCAGATTTCCTCATCATTAAAAAAATCGACCACTCAAGCGTGGCCGATTTTGTTTGGATAGAACAGGTTAATTCGGGTCATCTTTTTTTGGATGACTATCGACATTCGGTTCTTCTTCACCTGTAGAACCAAATGGATTATTCGCTGGTGGATGAATTGGATCAACTTGAAGCGAATCCGGTACAGCCTGATCTACATCTGGTGTCACCTGATCTATACCTGAAGCTTCATCATCCTGTGGTGCAGTGGTCAAGGTCGCTGGTGTACTATTGGATAAATTGGTACGCATTGGCATATTGTCATCTTGTGATTGATCTTGCTTCGGCACAATATTTTCTCCTGTAGTTGAACTGCCTGCACCTGTAGTACCACTGACATCAGCACCTAGGCCTGAAGTCATGATATTGGTTTCATTTTTCAAAGGATTCGGTTCTTTAGCTTCTCGTTTAGCTTTATCGATCAAATCAGTTAGTACACGTTCTGCTGGTTGACGGCCACCGAGACCAAAGGCCAAGGCAAAGGCCACTGCAACAGCACCCAGAGTTAAACCAAAGGCCAGATTCACGATCGAGTCAGCAATGCCCATGGCACGTAGACCCATTGCAATGACCAGACCCATGATCAGTACACGAACCAAGTTTGCTAACCAGCGTGAACTGTTGTATTCACCGCGTTGCACAATGTTGGCAACTACGTTGGCCAGCCAGAAGCCGATCACCAGAATTACAGCACCTAGCAGGATGTTTGCACCGAAGTAGATGAACATCGCAATCAGGCCACTTACCTGTTCAAAGCCTAAACGGTCCGCTGCTTCAGAAACCGCAAATAGCATAGTGAACAGTACAATCAGATAACCCACCAAGCTTGATAGTTTGGTTTTGCCTAGGAAGCGTTGTAGATCCAGTTTAGCTGGAACCTCATCTACGCCTGTTCCGGCAACGACTTCAGTTACCAGACGTGCTACCAGTCTAGAAACTACATAAGCCAGAATTAGAATCAGTGCAGCTGCAATGATATTTGGAATGGCATTCATGATCTCATACAGCATTGCAGTTGCTGGTTGAGAAATTGCTTCGATACCCAGTGCTTCAAATGCAATGATTAATGACGTAATAATTACGACTGCAAAGATGAATGAACCAATCAGTTGAGCGACATTCGAGTTTTTGAAAATGCCGACTTTTTCAGCTTGATGTTGAATATTCAAGCTGTTGAGCAAACCTTCGACAATACCGCGAACGATTTTTGCCAGAATGTATCCGACAAATACAATAACTGCAGCAATGAAGATATTAGGCAGATAACTTACAACATCCGTCAGCATGTTCTGCACAGGCAGTAATAAACCGTGTAGACCTAGAATCGACAAGACAATTGGTAAGAACAGCAGTAAAATCAGCCAGTAAACAATTTCACTGATATTTTGGCTAATCGGACTGACACCGACTTCGGCACTCAGCTTTTCATCCAGCTGAGTGCGATCAAGCATTTTTTGCAAGCCGATTTTGACCAGATTCGCCACAATCCATCCAACAAAGGCCACAGCAATAGCCGCCAACAATTGTGGAATAAAGAGCAGGAACTGCTGGATCATATTACTGAACGGTCCGCTCACTGCTGTCAGATTCAGTACGTTAAGCGCCCCGATCACCGCAATAATCAGAATAATCCAGAACACAACACGAGCGATAATACTCTCGACATTAGAGCGATGTCCTGTCGCTGCATTTAAGTGTGTATTGGTCCCTAGTTTTTGCAAGATTTTTTTAACACCTGCCGAGACGAGTAATGCAATAATCCAACCTAGGACTAATATGGCAATTGCACTAAGAATTGGATGAAACTGATCCCAATAGTACATGGCATCATAGCCACCACGTGGGCCTCTCATATAATCATTCATGTTTTCTGCCCTCTTTGTTATTACGCTATTTATCTGAATTCACGAGCTTATTTTCGAAATCTTTAGCTCTTTCCGATTACTTATAAAGCTTGAACTTCCTGTGCTTAGCTTGCCTGGAGATACAGAACTTTGAAAAACATCACCACCTATTGCAAAAAAGCTCTAGTCATTAACCAGAGTTTTTTTAACAATTCCAATTATTGGGTGGCCTGTTGAGCATCAGTTGCAGTGGCTTCTGCTGTATCTTGTGACATTTCGCCTACAGTGGCTGTTGCTTCTGTCATCGCATCATCTGCGGTAGCCATTGCTTCATTGCTTTCACCGCCTGGAGTAGCCGCCGGACTACCATTATTGGCAGGGGCTTCAGTCGCTGGTACCGGTGTATTAGGCTGGGTCGCAGGCGCATCTGGCTTCACATCTGCAAACATATAGAACAGGACTGCCAGTAAAAAGATACCGACCAAAATCAGGATATAGACAGGAATGCGCTTCTTCTGCGTAATTGCTGCCTGATCATGCAAAGGTGGTTTTTTATTAAAATCATCAACCATGACCATTCTCACTCTTTCTTATTCATAAGTAGATTTTTATCATAACAAGCAGTTATCAGAGCTTCTGTGACAAAAGATGGTGAGATAGTGAATGGATGTAAGTTATATGTATGAGTCTGATGAACTTGGTATTAGTTTCAAAAAGAGGCATTTTCTAGCCTGAATATACTATGCTCTTATGGTTAGAAAATATCTTCCGAGACAGTTGATGCTGGCGGTTTTTAGCTGATTTATCAGGAATTGAATTGTCTATAAAATAAACAATATACTACTATGATTTTATTAAATTTTAAGCACATTTTAAGTGAGCTAAAACATGCTGTAAAAATACCGTTTTTCAATATACCTGCTACTTTGCGCAAAATACGTTATAATTATCCACCTTATTTTTCATGCACCCGAGTTTTATGGCGTACCGTCAACAGAGTGTATCGCTTGATCTTGACACTGACGTCACACATCAATGTGCTTTGCACTACACTCGTGATCAGCATCTGATTGGAATCATTGAATTTAGCAAACCGAGCTTTATGCTACGCTGGCAAGATCTGGAATATTTCCGCCGCCGTACTGAAGAAATGTCGGTGATGCCTTTTCCGGACTGCATTAATGCCATGGTCATTGATGTACGAAATGTCGCGGCTTGGCTAGATAATGACGTTCCGATTATTCCATGGCGCCTGCTGGAAGAAGATTGTCCGGTACGTTTAGTTGTGCCCGCGGATCGAATCGAACATTATGCCGGTTTCTTTGAGCCGACCTGGTTAACCACCGATACAGATACTGCCATTCAGGAAATCCGTGACTTTATGGATATGTTTGTACATTAATTCCTGAATAGCAAAAAACCTCCGTATGGAGGTTTTTTTTGTGCCTAAAGAAAATAAAAGTCCCCCCTTTAACAAATGGGGATTTAGGGGGATTCTTTTTAACTTGAAAATATTTTTTCAATTTTAATCCATTTCTAACTTTTAAAAGGCTGTAACTCCCTTTCCTTTTAGGCGATAAGCAGCACTGCTACGTAAGAGAGAGGTAAAAGCCCCTCCTTTGCAAAGGAGGGGTTGGGGAGGATTCAAGAACTGGAAATAATCTAATTTTAATCCCTCCTAACCTCCCTTTTAGAAAGGGAGGAACTCTGAAGGAATTACCAATAATTCTCTACCGCAATATTTCCTTCACCACGGCGGTTCATGGTCAGGCCACGTGCTTTTAGCGCTTCTTTGGTATCTTCGACCATTTCCGGGTTACCACAGAGCATCACATGACTGGTTTCAGGATTAAGCTGGAGTCCTGCTGCCCGTTCAAGTTCTCCATTTTCAATCAAGATCGGTAAACGATGGTGAAGTGCTGCTTCAGGGTCACGGGTAATGATTGGAATAAATTTAAAACCTGTATGACCTTCGCCAAAGGTCTCGGCAATTTCCTGAATACGGTCGACATAAGCCAGTTCGTCTTGCGTACGGACGCTATAAACCAGGTTAATATGTTTATATTTATTCCAGGTTTCAAAGTCTTGCAGCATGGATAAAAATGGTGCCAGACCTGTACCTGTGCCAAGCAGCCATAAATCTTGTGGTAATGGCAATTGATAACGTGCCAAAGTCAGATAGCCATAGGGAATTTTCTCTAAGTAGAGTTCATCACTTACTTTAAGATGTTGTAAATTCGAAGTAAATTTTCCTTCCGGAACCACAATCGAAAAAAATTCCAGTGTTTCATCAAAAGGCGATGACACGACTGAATATGCCCGAACGACCAGTTCATCCCCCACTTTCAAGCCAATACGCGCAAACTGTCCTGCCGTAAACTTGAAATGCGCAGGTCTGGTCATGGTGAAACTAAACAGCGTATTGGTCCAACGGTGTACAGATAAAACCTTTTCTAAGCTAAATTTTTCAATAGGCATGATTCAAACGTGGCATCAAAGACTATGCTCATGGTAGCATGACAGCATAATTTATTAATATTTTTTAAATGTTAAGGCTCTATTCATGCGCATGACTCTACGCCAGTTGGCTGTTTTTGTAGCAGTTGCTCAAGAAGGTACCGTCACCAAAGCCAGTGATGCAGTCAAACTCACCCAAAGTGCGGCGAGTATGGCTTTAGCAGATTTAGAAGATGGTCTTGGCGCACCTTTATTCGACCGTCTAGGCAAGCGTTTACAGCTGAATGATTTAGGTCGTTTTCTTCTCCCGCAAGCACTTGAAATTCTTGGTCGCTGTGAAGCTTTTGAACAAGCTGCTAAAGGTGAACTGCAAAGCATTGACTTGCGTCTCGGTGCGACCCTGACCATTTCCGACTATCTGATGCCAGACCTAATGGCGGATTTCCTGAAAATTCAGCCACAGGCACACTTGCAACTTCAGGTGGGTAATACTCGCCAGATGATTGAAGCCGTCAACCAGTTCCAGCTGGATCTTGCGCTGATTGAAGGTTCTTGTCACTTACCACAGCTGCAATGTATCCATTGGCGTGATGATGAACTCGCGGTGTGCTGTGCTCCCGATCATCCACTTGCTCAGTTAAACCGTCCACTGACTGCAGAAGACTTTAAATCTGTAGAATGGATTCTTCGTGAAGAAGGTTCAGGCACGCGCGAAGTCTTTGACAATGCCATTCTGCAAGATGTTCCAGATGCTAATATCCGTCTGACGCTAGGTCATAATGAAGCAATTCTAAAGATTGTGGCAGGTGGTTTAGGGATGTCCTGTATTTCCAAGCTGGCAATTGAACCTTTACAGGAAAAAGGCCAACTGGTGATTCTGAATACTCCATTCTGGTCACTCACCCGTCCTTTATTTATGCTGGTACACCGCCAGAAATATCAAGGTCCAGGCCTCAAAGCTTTTATGAAATTCTGTGAAGCATAAATTTCACTTTCAATAAAAAGCGCCTTTTGGCGCTTTTTTATTACCTGAATAAATGTCTCTTACTAATTTCTTCCTTAAACTGTCTTTCACATGGAACACCATCATGATTTCCATCCATCTGAGTACCCGGGCAATTTCGCAAAAAGAATACTGCTTCATCATAAGAGCGCATCTGGCTACAATGGGTTCTACCATCACATCGATAAGGTGAAGATACTGAAGTGGATGAGGCAGTACTTCTAATAGGAGTATTTGTGGATACCTCTAAATTCTTCCTTCCTTGTTCACTTAGGCCTTGTTCTGGTAAGTCACCTAAAGCAGCACGTTGTTCTGAAACAAGCCTTTTTTGTTCTTGCATTAAATGCTCAAGTTGCTGTTGCTTTTGTATTTTATAGTTTTGGTATTTTCCATAAACCAATACAGAAAGTATCACGATAATGATTAAACCAATGCCTGTAATCAATTTTGATAAAACTGACTTTTTAGGCTGATGATAAGGTACTGCTCTTTCGATCTGAAGATCATTATGTTGACTAACAATTTTTGAAAGTGTCTTTTGATATGAGATATCTAAACGAACAATATGATCTGCTTTAAACTTGCCTGCATCCTGTATTTTGAGAAACTTTAAACTTTCCCCAACTTTGGGTGGCACGTTCTTATTTGGGAAGTCTTTAATATGGAAGAATAAATCTTTTGACTCACCAGCTATCTCAATAAAACCAAAACCTCGTTCTTCGTTATAGGTCTTGATCTTCCCCTCTAAAAACATAATTCACTCTATTGTTTGATATTTTTAATTATTGTATTCAAAAAGCGTTTAAAATCCTAAGATAAAAAAAGCACCTTAAGATGCTTTTTTATTTGAATGATGAGACAAATATCTTAGTAAATGAGAACCTAACTTAAATTTCTCCAAAAATCATAAATCCAATTGCTGTTACCAGAATCAACCAAAGTGTAGGACTAAAGAAAATGGTATTGCGTGCCGGATTAACTATCGTAGTAGAAGCTAGAGATGGCAATGCGACTACTTCAGAAACGAACTCTTCCTGACTCTTGATATCCAAACGTACCATATTGTCCAGTTGAATCGCATTTTGCTCTTCAATTATTCTAAATTTAAGGCGTTCTCCGACTTGAGGTACTATTTCAGGTGAAGGTAATTGATCTAACTGAAAATTAAGTTCCTTCGCATTATTTGCCAATTCAATACTTCCCACCCCTCGTACAGCATCATAGGTTTTAATTCTTCCATCTGTAAACATGATATGTGTCCCTAGATCATTCAACAGATGCCTAGTTTATATGGAAGGGATTAAAGGATATTGTTAAGCTTTGGTGGGTATTTTATTGTTTTCGCAACATTCTATAAGCTTTAGATTACACAAGATTCCTACAACTTACATAAATTTATAATTCGAATAAAAAGGAGGCTTTAAACCCTCCTTTTGAATGTATTTTCCAAACAAAAATTAACGCTTTAAATTCGACAATAGTGCTGATGTAATCGAAGTATTGACTGCTACCGCTTTGGCTTTTTTGGCTTTCTTCGATCTATCTTCTACACGTTCAATTTTAATAGCTTTATAGCGATCACCATTTTGAATTACATTGAATTTTACTCGATCATTGCGCTTCGGCTCACCTGAATCGGTGGGGAAATCCGAGATATGAAAAAATACCTCACCCTCAGGTGAAGAAATAAAACCAAATCCTTTTTCTGGATTGTACTGTTTTACTTTTCCTTGGTATTGTTCGGAAGTCATAAACGTCCCCTACTCTGTATCTGTCAGTATTCAGTATATAAAAAAGAGGCTGTAAAAGCCCCTTTTCTGTTCATTTTCAAAAATATTAATCTTTTTGAACTGAACCAAAAATCTTGTCACCCGCATCGCCCAGACCCGGAACGATGTAACTATTTTCATTCAAGCCATGATCAATCGCCGCAGTGAAAATCACCACATCTGGATGAGCTTCTTCAACACGTTTAATGCCTTCAGGTGCAGCGACCAATACCATCACACGAATATCTTTACAGCCACTGGCTTTCAATACATCAATCGCAGCTACCAGAGAAGAACCTGTCGCCAGCATTGGATCAATGATCATCGCAAGACGGTTTTGTACGTCTGGAACCAGTTTTTTATAGTAAGTACGTGCCTGTAGGGTTTCTTCATCACGTTCCAGGCCCAGTACAGAAACTTTGGCACTTGGAATCAGATTCAGGAAACCGTCCAGCATACCAATACCTGCACGTAGAATTGGCACAACAGTAATTTTCTTACCTGCAATACGGTCTACAGTCACCGGTCCGTTCCAGCCATCAATCTCATGTTCAACGACAGGAAGATCCTTGGTCGCTTCATAAGTCAAAAGCATAGTCACTTCCTGAGCAAGCTCACGGAAGTTCTTGGTACTAATGTCAGCACGACGCAGTAAACCGAGTTTATGTCGAATTAAAGGATGACGGATTTCATGGATTGCCACGGGAGAACACCTAGAAGGTTAAAAATAAATTTCCGCTATTATAAAGACTTTTCCGGATTTGTTTAACTAAAAAAGCCCCCGATCGTGGAGGCTTTTTTGTAATAACTTCAAACTTGCGCTGAATTAGTTAAAACCACTTTGAACCAAAGTGAAAATAAACTGTTGTAATTCAGGCGACATTGCGAAGAATGCATAGCGAGACAGTGCAATGATTGGATCCGGATAAACACCGATCACCAGTACTAGTAATGCAACGAGCAATACCATGATACCGCCGACTTTTTGACCCCAGTGATTTACAGCGTCAAGACGTGGTGTTTCTGGTGGAGTCATATACATGACAACCATCACACGCAGGTAGTAGTACAGACCGATACCTGAACCCAGGATAACCATCGCGGCAAGGAACCAAGACTCGCCAGCTACCGCAGTTTTCACTACCAGGAACTTACCGATGAAGCCCGCTGTTAATGGAATACCTGCTAGAGATAGCATCATCACAGTTAATACAGCAGTCAATACTGGACGGCGCCAGAACAGACCGCGGTACTCAGCCAAGCTACCTGCTTCATCTGTATTGTTATACGGACTAGACATCAGCGTTACCACACCGAAAGCACCAATCGTAGTCAATACATAAGTGATAATATAGACGTTTACACTTTCAAAAGTCGCGAAACCTTGAACCTGTAAAAAGTCAGTATTACGTGCAGATACGATTGCAACCAGTACATAACCGAAGTGAGCAATTGAAGAGTATGCCAAGATACGTTTCAGGTTCACCTGTTTCACTGCAAGCAAGTTACCTACAATGATGGAAAGTACTGCAATAACGCTGATGATAGTGACGAAACTATCTGACAGGATTAAGCCAGAAGACAATACATAACGTACAAACAGACCCAGCATTGCCACTTTAGACACAGTTGCAAGGAAAGTTGCAACTGGCGCTGGAGCACCTGCATATACGTCTGGTGTCCATTTGTGGAATGGAGCCAGTGACAGTTTAAAGCCAACAGCGAATACAATCAGTGCCAGACCGATTACCACAGCAGGTTGACTAAATGCAGTCAACAGTTTGCCTGGTTCAGCGACAAAGCTTAGAGAACCTGTATATGCGTAAACATATGCCATACCCATCAACAACATTGCAGATGCAGTTGCTGAAAGCACCAGATATTTCACACCTGCCTCAAGTGAGTGAGAACGTTGATGTGTATACGCCAATAAGCCGTATACAGGGATCGACATGAGCTCAAGGCTAATGAAGAAAGATGCATAGTGAGAACTTGCCACCATCAGCATCGCACCGGCAACGGAGGTCAGCATCAGGATATACAGTTCTTCACGGTTATCTTTATAGGTTTCAATATAAGCATGTGACAAAGTACTACACGCCAGTGCAGCCACAATAATCACAAACTGGTACAGCATCGTAAACGGATCTACGAGGAACAGGTTCATTACATTAGCAGGTGCAAATTGACCCGCTAACAGAACGAACAGAATGTACAACGCCGCCAGGTTTAAACCAATGACTGTCGTAGTCGCAACTAAGTTATGGTTACGCTTAATTGCAGTAAGCAACATCACGACGATCGCAGTCAATGACACGATCATCACAGGTGCTAGAGGCATAAGCTCAGAAAAAGACATTGTGAAGTTCATGGCTTATTGGATCTCCACATTTTCAGCTGAAACGGCAGCTTGCTGCACAGCATCAGCTGCTTCAGACACAGGAATGTAGCTATTCGCTAACCACGCCATGCTTGAGTTAGAAACGTCAAGGAAGCTTTGTGGGTATAGACCAAGCCATGCTAGACCAAATGCACAGATCAGCAAAATTACCACTTCACGTGCATTTAAATCTTTTAACGGATTTGTGTAGTGCTGTTTTTGCTCTTCGTTTGGAACACCAAACAACGCTTTGTGGATCAGAATCAAACCGTACAGACCCGCAAATATCAAGCTGATTGCAGCGAGGATTGTGAATGCAGGGAATTTACCGAATGAACCCATCAGGATCAGGAACTCACCAATGAAGTTACCTAGACCTGGAATACCGACAAGCGCCGCGATGAAGAACATCAGGAAGAATGCAAGGTATGGGAACTGACCACGAATACCACCCATCAAACGCATATCACGTGTATGAACACGTTCGTACACCTGACCACACATAATGAACAGCGCCGCAGATGACAGACCGTGAGCCAGCATCATGATCATCAGACCTTGGAAGGTCAGGATGTTACCTGCATAAATTGCAAGTAAAACGAAGCCCATGTGTGAAATAGACGTATACGCCAATAAACGTTTCATATCGGTTTGCTGGAAAGCACACCAAGCACCGTAGAAGATACCGATTAAACCGAAAATGATCGCGATGTCTGCAAACTGTGCAGAAGCCGCCGGGAAGAATGGAATCACGAAACGGATCAGACCGTAAGCAGCTGTCTTAATCAAGATACCTGCAAGGTCAACAGAACCCGCTGTCGGTGCTTGCGCATGCGCATCTGGTAACCAGCCGTGTAATGGGAAAACTGGAAGTTTTACTGCAAAACCGATGAATAGGCAGATCATGAATGCATAAGCAACTGCTGGCGCTTGTGTATCCAGCATGTTCGCTACACCCATCAGGTAGTTATAGTCGAAACGGATTTGACCAGTCATGGTGTAGCCTACAGTCACCAGACCGAGGATACCAATCAGCATGACTAAACCAGCCACCTGTGTGTAGATGAAGAACTTGGTTGCAGCGTATACACGGGACTTGCCTTCTGCCCCTTTATGACCCCAAAGTGCGATCAGGAAGTAGATCGGCACCAGCATCATCTCCCAGAAGAAGAAGAACAGGAACAGGTCAATTGCCAGGAATACACCGATTACACCACCCAGAGACCATAAAAGGTTCAGGTGGAAGAAACCCACGTTTTTCTGAATCTCACCCCATGAACAGCCTACTGCCAGCACACCAAGGAGTGCAGTCAAGCCAACCATCAGTAAAGACAAACCATCCACCGCAAGGTGAATGTTAATGCCCAGGGTTTGAATCCAAGGCAATTTGAACTCGGCTGCCCACGTAGGAGCCGCACCGCCAAGTTCATAGTTATAAGTACCCGACTGCCAAAGGACGATGGTCAAGACCAGCGTCACTAACATACCAATCAGCGCGATATAACGCGGAAGGTGTTGGTCGAGTTTATCGACCAACCAGCAAATAAAACCTGCAATGAACGGAATGAGGATCAGAGCCGGCAAAATAATATTGTTTGGAGCTTCCATTTTATTTCCCCACTACCTGAATCACGAGCAAGATCATCAGTAGGACAACGACACCGAGCCCCATACTAGATGCATATTCACGCAGTGAACCTGTTTGACGTGAACTGGTAAAGCTATGGCCACCTTTAACCAGTGCAGGCAGCACTAGCCAGAAGCCATCAATCGGATCACGGCCGAACAGTTTCGCGAAGAACAAATAAGGCTTCACAAAAACGATGTCATACAGCTTGTCGAAACCAAGTGCATTACGGCAGATGTTGGCAAGACCCGCACCCAGAGAAGTTTTCGCAAAAGATTTCACAGCGTTGTAAGCAAAAGCAAACAGCACTACGCCAATTGCAAGACCTACCAGTGCAATACCTACTGCTGTGTACTCTGCAGTATGCATGCCATGTTCAAGTGCTTCCGGAATTTCAAATGCAGGAAGTTTAGCCGCATTCAAAATGCTTTCCACAGGCGCTTTTAATGCCGCACCCACGAAAGTTGAAAGTACTGCAAGAATTGCCAATGGACCCCAGTAAGTTACACCCTTGATTGCGTGGTAAGGTGTGTTTTCTTTACCGAAGAATACAACCCAGATTAGACGGAATGTATAGATTGAAGTCAGGAACGCACCGATTACACCCACCCAGTAAAGTGTGCTGTAAACTGCGATTGATTGGCCTTGTACCCATACCGCACCCAGGATTGCATCTTTTGAGAAGAAGCCCACAGTGATGAATGGAATTGCAGCCAATGCACCGCCACCAATGGCGAAACATGCAAACAGGAACTTGTTCTTGTAGAACAGACCGCCCATCTTGAAGATGTTTTGTTCGTGGTGGTAAGCCAGAATCACTGCACCAGAAGACAAGAATAATAATGCCTTGAAGAATGCGTGAGTCAGCATGTGGAACAGACCCGCCTGGTATGCTTCAGCACCTACAGCCATAAACATGTAGCCCAACTGACTCATCGTTGAGTAAGCCAGAATACGTTTGATGTCTGTTTGTACCAATGCAGCAAAACCAGCCACCAGCAATGTCACCGCACCAGTAATTGAGATGAACATCATCACTTCAGGCGCAAGCTCAAATACTGTGAACAGACGGCAGCACAGGTAAACACCTGCTGTTACCATTGTTGCAGCGTGGATCAATGCAGAAACAGGAGTCGGACCTGCCATCGCATCTGCCAACCATGTTTGTAACGGGATCTGCGCAGATTTACCAGCAGCCCCCAGGAACAACATTAGTGCAGTCCAGATGGTCAATGATGAGCTTTGCGTCATCACAGTCGCAGCATTTTCTACGATGTACTGAGTATTCAATGTACCGAATTGCTGGAACAGCAAGAACATGGCAATCAGCAAGAATACGTCACCAATACGGGTAACGGTAAATGCCTTGATCGCTGCCACACCGTTTGCAGGGTTTTGGTAGTAATAACCAATCAGCAGGTAAGAACACAGACCTACACCTTCCCAACCCAAGAATAACAACGCCAGGTTGTCACCCAGTACCAGCAATAACATGCTTGCAACGAACAGGTTGAAGTAAGAGAAGAAACGTGCGAAGTCTTGTTCACCGCGCATGTACCATGATGCGAAGATATGGATCAGGAAACCAACGCCTGTCACCATGCCCAGCATCAACAGAGACAAACCGTCCAGGTGCAGACTGATGCCTGGTGCAAAACCACCGACATTGAACCAGGTCCAAAGAGGTTGCACCACTGCGGTAGAACCATTGTTGACAAAGTCCATACCCGCAATGAGTGCGAACAATGCCGATAACCCCACAGCCCCTACACCAATAATGGCTGCAACTGTTTCAGGAAGATTATGACGCCCTGCCGCTAAAAGGACGAAGCCAATGAGCGGGAATAAAATTGTTAGATATAAATAACTCATCCGCGCATCTCACTAGCAGCATCCACATCCAGATGATGGAAGCGATGATAGAACTGAAGGACGATCGCAAGACCGATACACGCCTCTGCCGCAGCAAGGGTCAGAATCAGGATAAACATGATTTGACCATCAGGCTGTGCCCATGCACTGCCCGCCAGGACGAATGCCAAAGCAGCAGCATTCATCATGATTTCAAGGCTCATTAAAATGAATAGCAGGTTGCGTCGCACCATTACACCGTAAAAACCCAGTGCAAAAAGAATGGATGCAACGATCAAACCATGCTCTAAAGGGATGTTGCCCATTATTGTTGTTCCTCTTCTGCACCTGGTTCACGTTTACCCAAATGGAATGCTGCAACAAGTGATGCAAGCAATAACATCGCGGCAACTTCTACCAACAATAAGTATTGCGTAAAGAGTGATTGACCTACCGCTTTAGGACCGACCATTTCAGTGCCCATTACCATTGAAGGCTGTACGTAGTCTGATTTAAGTACCCAAACCAGGATCAGACCAATCAGGAAGCTCATCAATGCCGGATAAGCCCAAGCTGATGAAGTCAACCATTTGCGTTCCTGAGCAACAGTCTGTTCGCCCAGGTTCAGCATCATTACCACGAACACGAATAACACCATGATCGCGCCAGCATAAACGATGACTTCAAGTGCACCCGCAAACGGTGCACCCACGATCAGGAACAGTCCTGCTACAGCAAGGAGTGAAACGATCAGGCTTAATAAAGCATGTACCGGATTCGTGTTAGTCACCACACGAACCGTAGAGACGATGGCCACAAGGGCCATTAAATAAAATGGCCACATCATGGTAATAGACTCCGTACATCAACAGGTGCACTTTCACGCTGTGCCTGACCTTTGTCCTTACCAGCAACTGCCATACCGGTTACACGGTAGAAGTTATAGTCAGGATATTTACCAGGACCAGAAATCAGCAAGTGTTCTTTTTCGTAGACTAGGTCTTGACGAACATATTCGCCTAATTCGAAATCTGGTGTCATTTGAATCGCAGTCGTAGGACATGCTTCTTCACACATACCGCAGAAAATACAACGAGAGAAGTTGATACGGAAAAATTCCGGATACCAACGACCATCTTCACGTTCTGCTTTTTGGAGTGAAATACAGCCTACCGGACATGCAACCGCACACAGGTTACATGCCACACAACGCTCTTCGCCATCTGGGTCACGCGTTAATACGATACGACCACGGAAACGTGGTGGCACGATTTCTTCGGCTGGCACTTCCGGATATAAAATGGTGTCACGTTTGCGCGTTGTATGGGTAAATACCATAAACAACGTACGAACGATTGACCCGAATCCAGCTAGAAATTTAAACATTTTGTTCTCCCTGCTGTCTTAGGCCTGATTCAACAGAATCACAGCACCAGTCACCAAAAGGTTAACCAACGCCAATGGCAAGCAAATTTTCCAACCAAAGTTCATCACTTGGTCATAACGTGGACGCATTAAAGAACCACGCGCCAATACAAACATCATTACGAAGAATGCTGTTTTAATGATGAACCAGAATGCTGGTGGAAGGAAATCAAGACCAAATGGTGCTAACCAGCCACCGAAGAACAGGGTTACGATCAATGCAGAGATCAGTACTACGTTCACGTATTCCGCAACGAAGAACATACCCCATTTCATACCGCCATATTCTACGTGGTAACCTTCCGCCAGTTCCTGTTCTGCTTCTGGTTGGTCAAATGGGTGACGGTGAGTTACCGCAACACCTGCAACCACGAAGATCAGGAAGCCTAAGAACTGAGGAATGATAAACCATACATCTTTCTGTGCTTCTACGATTTCACGCATGTTGAATGAACCGGCAATTGCCACTACACCCATCAGTGAAATACCCAGGAACACTTCATAAGAAATGGTTTGCGCTGCTGAACGTAGACCACCAAGCAATGCGTATTTGTTGTTAGAAGACCAACCACCAAACAGTACCGCATAGACTGCAATACCTGCCATTGCCATGAAGAACAACAGACCGATACTCATGTCTGCAACACCTAAGTAAGGTGATACAGGAATAACCATGAACGACAGCACCGCAGTTGCCATCGCAACTGCTGGAGCCATACGGAAAGTCAATTTATCAGCAAATTTTGGTGTCCAGTCTTCCTTGAACATGATTTTCAGCATGTCGGCAACAATCTGAAACATACCGCCCGGACCGACACGGTTCGGACCGTAACGGTCTTGCCACAAGCCGAGTAAACGACGTTCAATAAAAGACATCAACGCAGCGATCAGTACTACAACCAGTAAGATCACGATCGCTTGAAGTACTGAATAGGCGATTGGCCAGTTTTCAGCCCACAGCGGCGTTTGACGGATTAATTCTTGTTCCATGAATTACGCTCCTACCGCGACTGAAACAGGCTCTGCAAGAGATACCGTTGGTGCAAGACCAATTGGGTAGCCAATATAACCTGTTGGTAAGTATTCAATCACTTGTACAGGAAGAACGATTGAAATCTCGCCTGCTTTCACAGTGATCTTCTGACCGTCTTGCAGGTTCAAGCGTGTAGCATCCTGTTCGCCCACTGCAAATACTGCGTCAGGAATACGTGATTCCATTGCCGGAGTTTTAATGGTGAACTCGCCAGATGCAAAGATGTGATGCATTGGCACCAGACGGAAGCTTTCAGCATTTACAAGCACAGGTGCCGGTGCAACGAAGCTACGCGCTGGACGTTTTGGTAAACGGTCGAATAAACGAACGCCTGAATCACCGCCTTTTAAGTGACCGCCCACTTCATCCTGGTATTTGTTCCAGGCTTGTGGTGAGTTCCAGCCTGCAGCCCAAGCAAATGGTACCAGTGAAGATGGAGTCTCATCACCGACATAACCTTCCATAGAGAATGTTAATGCACTGTCTTTATCAGTAGGCTGTTTCGGCTCATGTACAGACAATGGCGCACGCATCGAAGTACGACCTGAATAACGACGTGGTTCACGTGCCACTTTCAGACCATGGACACGGAAGCCTGCATCTGGTGCTACATCCAGAATACCTTCAAGTGCAGGAACGTTGCTTGCTACTGACTCGATCACATCATCCAGCACAGTCCAAGAAATCGCTTTGCCTTGTACGCCTGTTTCCAGTGCGTGTAACCAGCGCCAAGATTCTTTGATTGCCAGTTCCGGGTTGTAGTAGTTAGGGTCATACACTTGGTAGAAACGTTGTGCACGGCCTTCTTGAGAAACGACAGTACCATCACCTTCAGCAAATGAAGCAGCAGACAATACGATGTTGGCTTTCTTCACAGTCGCAGTTTCAGAGTGATCCAATACGATCACCTGTTTGCCTGCAAGCGCAGCATCAACCTGAGCTACTGGTAAACGACGGTATAGATCGTTTTCTACAATTACGACAGTGTCATAGTCTTGTGCAAATGCTTGTTCAAGGCTTTGACCACCGAAGATTGCCAGCCCCATTGAGTTCACTTCAGGAACAGTCAAGGTCAAGCCCGCATTACCTAGGTTTTGTGCTACTTGTGCAGCAGCTTCCATGATGATTGCGTCTTGCAGACTTGTGCCAGAGATGATCAGTGGTTTCTTGGCAGCTTTTAGCGTATCTGCTATGGTTTGTGCAAATGCTTTCGCATCGTCATCAAGACCAGTGATGACTTCACCTTTCACGCCCGCAGCAATCGCGAAGCCTAAACGTGCGATATCGTTTGGAGAAGCAACCACTTCACCTTCCGCAACGTCAGACAAACGTGTTTGTGTTGCAGCCAGAATGTAAATCGGAGATTTCGCATCTTGGGCAATACGTTGTACAGGTTCAGCCAGCCATTCTTGGGTACGGCGCTCTGCAGCCATTTCCTTGCCTTTATTTTTCGCAGCTTGGCGAACAGATAAAGCCATACGTGGCGCAGTTTGAGTCAGGTCTTCACCCAGAATCAGTACCGCATCATAGCTTTCGATTTCACGCATGTTCGGGTTATAAACACCCTCGGTTTGCATAATCGATGCAGCCAGTTCAACCAGATTTTGCTCTTTTTGAGCCATACCGGTTGAGTAGTTATCTTGACCAACTAATTCACGTAGTGCGAAGTTAGCTTCAAGTGATGCACGTGGAGAGCCGATCCCCAGAACTTTTTTGCCTTGGATTTTCGCAATTACGGTATCCAGTGCAGTATCAACAGAAACTGTTTCTACATTTGTACCAGTACGGAACTGTGGCTGACGCGGACGGTCTTTACGGTTTACATAACCGGTACCGAAACGGCCTTTATCGCACAGGAAGTATTGGTTAACTTCACCGTTGAAACGGTTTTCAACGCGACGAAGCTCGCCATAACGCTCACCTGGAGAGATGTTACAACCTGAAGAACAGCCATGACATACGCTTGGTGCGTACTGCATGTCCCATTTACGATTATAGCGTTCTGAGTGAGTCTTATCGGTGAATACACCCGTTGGACACACTTCGGTCAGGTTACCTGAGAATTCAGATTCCAAAGTACCTGATTCCGGACGACCGAAATAAACCCGAGAAGCGTTCGCATATACGCCGAAATCTGTACCGCCCGCATAGTCTTTGTAATAACGAACACAACGGTAACATGCGATACAACGGTTCATCTCGTGCGCAATGAACGAACCAAGTTCTTGGTTGTAGTGCGTACGTTTGGTGAAACGGTAACGACGACGGTCGTGTTGAGTCATTACTGTCATATCTTGCAGGTGACAGTGACCACCTTCTTCACAGACTGGACAGTCGTGCGGGTGATTGGTCATCAAGAATTCAACAATCGAAGCACGGAAATCTTTCGCTTCTTTGTCTTCAATCGAGATGTAGGTATTGTCAGACGCAGGCGTCATACATGACATGACCAAACGGCCACGCGTATCTTCTGGATTCGCGTATTGAGTCACAGCACATTGACGGCAAGAGCCGACAGAACCTAAGGATGGATGCCAACAAAAGTATGGGATGTCGATGCCCAGACTCAAACATGCTTGTAGCAAGTTCTCTGAGCCGTTGACTTCATACGATTTTCCATCGACATGAATTGTAGCCATAGTCGAATTCCTTAAGCTTGTTCTACGTTGCTAGTTTGAGCTGCGGCATTCACCACTTTCGCTTCAAACTCGCCACGGAAATGTTTGAGTGCGCCCATTAACGGTTCCATCGCACCTGGTGCGTGAGCACAGAAAGTTTTACCAATCCAAAGCTTACGGGTAAGCTCTTGTAAGTGATCGATATCTTCTTTCTTACCTGTACCATCTTCAAGTGCTTTCAGCGCTTTCACCGCCCAAGGCAAACCATCACGGCAAGGTGTACAGAAACCACAAGATTCACGCGCAAAGAATTCTTCTAGGTTACGTGTTGCTGAAACCATACATTGAGTTTCATCAACCACCATGAGCAAACACGTACCCAGACGTGAACCTGCTTTCATGATGCTTTCCGCATCCATCGGAAGATCGATATGCTCAGCAGCCAGGAAGTCAGTTGATGCACCACCGGGTAACCATGCTTTCAGCTTCAAGCCGTCACGCATACCACCAGCATGTTCTTCAATCACTTCACGTGCAGTGGTACCGAATGGCAGTTCCCATAGACCCGGGAATTTCACCTTACCTGAAGCACCATAAATTTTTGTGCCAGGGTCTTTCGATTTGCCTGCAGACAGACCGATGTACCATTCTGGACCACGCAACATGATGGCTGGCAAGTTGTTGTAGGTCTCTACGTTGTTCACAATTGTAGGACGACCCCAAGCACCTGCAACCTGCGGGAATGGCGGTTTGGTACGCGGGTTTGCACGGCGACCTTCAAGCGAGTTAATCAATGCAGTTTCTTCACCACAGATATAACGACCCGCACCGGTATGCACGTGTAACTCGAAGCTCCAGCCAGAATCCAGGATGTTGTCACCCAGATAACCTTTGGCACGAACCTGTTCAAGCGCTTCGTTCAGGTATTTCGCCGCTTCGATGTATTCACCACGGATGAAGATATAACCTTGAGTTGCTTCAAGGGTATAAGCTGCAATCAGCATACCTTCGATCAGCTGGTGAGGAAGATCTTCCATCAACAGACGGTCTTTGAAGGTACCTGGTTCCATCTCATCGGCATTACAAATCAGGTAACGTGGACCTGAATTGTCATTTGGCGCCATCAGCGACCATTTGATCCCTGCCGGAAAGCCTGCACCACCACGACCTTTTACGGTTGCTGCTTTTACAACTTCCAGCACTTCTTTCGGTGTCATAGACAGGGCTTTTTTAAAGCCTGCATAGCCTTCAAGCGCTTCGTAGTCATCAACGTGACGGACATTTGCTTGTTTGCTCAGACGCCAAGTCAGTGGATGCGTTTCCGGGTTACCGTCGCCATAAATTGGTTTTGGTTCGGTATTCATACATACTTCTCCAATAACTGTTTAATTGATGTCACTTCCACGAGACCGTGAGTGTCTTCATCAATCATGAGGGTTGGACCTTTGTCACAGTTACCTAGGCAGCAAATTGGAAGCAAGGTAAAACGGCCATCCGCTGTGGTTTGGCCGAACTGGATACCCAATTCACGCTGGAATGCTTCTGCTAAAGTCTCCGCACCCATCAAGAAACACGCAATAGAGTCACACAGTAAAATTACGTGACGACCCACTGGCTGACGGTAAATACGGTTATAGAACGTTGCAACCCCTTCCAAATCGGCAAGGCTCATGCTGAGCATTTGCGCGATGGCATTCATTTGAGCATCGTCTACCCAGCCATTACGGCGTTGTACACACTTCAGCGCATCAAGACACGCTGCACGTGGGTATGGGTAATGCCCAATGTGATGTTCAATTTCATGGATTTCTTCCGAAGTTAAAATCCCTTCAACATTCACACGTGGCTTTTTATCAGTCAAAATCATCATAATGCGTTTACCCCTTAGCGATCCACGTCAGCCATTACGACGTCGATTGTCGCTAAATAAATGATTAAGTCAGATACAAGACTGCCGTTAATCACAGAAGGCATTTGCTGTAAATGCGTGAAAGTTGGTGTACGAATACGGGTACGGTAACTCATGGTTGACTTGTCTGAAGTCAGATAATAAGTCGACGCCCCTTTTACCACCTCTGCCATCACAGATGATTCACCTGCAGGCATTACAGGACCCCAAGAAACGCTCAAGAAGTGCGTAATCAAGGTTTCAATATCTTGTAATGTTTTGTCTTTTGGTGGTGGAACAGCCAGCGGATGGTCCGCTTTGTACGCACCAGAAGGCATATTCTCTAGACACTGCTTAATGATTTTCAGTGACTGTTCGATTTCACGGAAGTGAACAATCACACGAGCATATGCATCGCCTTCGTACTCAATTGGCACTTCGAAGTCATAGTTTTCATAACCACTGTATGGACGGTATTTACGCACGTCAAAGTCGATACCTGTTGCACGTAAACCAGTACCTGTCACACCCCAAGCCAAGGCAGATTTCGCATCATACTGCGCTACGCCTTGCGTACGACCCATGAATACCGAGTTGCGTAATGCCGCAGTGTAGTATTCGTTCATACGTTTTGGCATCCACTCCAAGATTTCACGAATCAGGTGTTGCCAGTTGTTTGGTAAGTCGTGTGCGGTACCACCGATACGGAACCATGCTGGGTGCATACGGTAACCCGTAATGGCTTCAATCGCATCGTAGATTTTTTGACGGTCTGCGAACATATAGAATACAGGGGTCATACCGCCCGCATCCTGAATTGCAGTACCAATGAACAATAAGTGGTTATTGATACGGAACAATTCCGACATCATGACACGAATACATTGTGCGCGGTCTGGCACAGTAATACCTGCCAGTTGTTCCACACCCATCACATACGGCATGTTTTGAGCACAACCACCTAAGTAGTCCACACGGTCAGTATAAGGAATGAATGAATGCCAAGTTTGACGTTCAGCCATCTTTTCCACACCACGGTGGTGATAGCCAATATCTGGCACACAGTCTTTCACTTCTTCACCATCCAACTGCAAAATTACACGGAACGCACCGTGCGCAGATGGGTGGTTAGGACCCAAGTTCAGGAACATGAAGTCTTCGTCTTTATTACCACGCTTTAAGCCCCAATCTTCAGGCACAAAGCGAAGGTGTTCTTGCTCGAAGTCTTGTTTGGCTTGGTTCTGCATATACGGTGTATATTCCGTTGCACGTGCAGAATATTCTTTACGTAGCGGGTGACCTTCCCAGTAGGTTGGCAACAAGATACGACGGAGCATTGGATGCCCTTCGAAATTGATGCCGAACATGTCATAAGCTTCACGCTCATACCAGTTCGCATTTGGCCAGATATTCGTTGCGGTCGGAATATTCAGATCGCTGTCGCTTAATGCAACTTTAATACGAATGTCACAGTTACGCTCTAAAGATAATAAATGATAGAACACTGTGAATTCTGACGCAGGCAAACCGTCACGGTGCGTACGTAAACGCTCATCTACTGCAGACAAGTCGAATAGCATCACGTATGGACGTGGCACGGTACGCAAGAACATCAGTACTTCTTGTACACGTGCGCGCTCAACCCAAACTGTCGGGAAATCCTCGAAAGTCGTTTGCACAAAGAAGTTCTCACCAAACTTGGTTTTGAGCTCTTCAATGATGGCAAATGCTGGGCGTGAATCAACTGCTGTTGATTCTGGCATAGCAATGTCAGTTTCAGCCATTGGCTTGGCTTCCTATTTAATACAAATTCAGTCAACCTAAACGACAACTACACCCATAGCGGGTGCACAACAAAAAAACGGTCGTTTAAATTATTTAATTTCATCCATAGAGCGTAAATTCTTCACAGCCACACGCTGGTCTTTCTTACGGTCACGTTCCGGCATCATCTTTGGCTTATACACTGGCTTAAGATCATCACCGATTACCGCAGACAGCGGACGACGCTCTAATTGAATTTGGTCTTGTAACAGCATTAATGCCTGGATCAATGCTTCAGGACGTGGTGGGCAACCCGGAACGTATACATCTACCGGAATAATCTTGTCCACACCTTGTACGACTGAATAAATATCGTACATACCACCTGAGTTCGCACACGCACCCATTGAAATAACCCATTTCGGTTCAAGCATCTGTTCATACAGACGTTGAATTACCGGAGCCATTTTTACGAAGCATGTACCTGCTACGATCATCAAGTCTGCTTGACGCGGTGAAGCACGGATAACTTCGGCACCAAAACGTGACAAGTCATGCACACCGGTCAAAGTCGTTGCATATTCAACGTAGCAGCAAGATGTACCAAAGTTAAATGGCCAAACTGAGTTCTTACGACCCCAGTTCACTGCTGTGTGCATTACATCCTCTAGGCGAGTCATGAACACATTTTTATTCACTTCTTCTTCTAGAAGCGGATCTTCTACAACGATACGCTCTTGAAGTGGATATTCATCAGCATTCGGATTCGCACGGGTTAATGTATATTTCATCCCGAGTTACTCCTTATCAGAGGGTTGAACTTGTGATTTTTTCACAAGACCAGATGATTGAGCTGGGATTTGACCAGTTGGATCCATAACCAATTCTTCAACAGAGTTGAAGCGCGTAATTTCTGCAAGATCCATATTTGGCGAACCAATTTTAGCTTTGTATCCTGCTGCTTTACGTCTGTCTGAAGGTGCCCAGTTCAGTGCACCTGTCGATAATTCGTAAACCAAACCAACAAGTAAAACCAAAATAAAGATAGCTGCAGTTGCAAAACCAATCCAACCTACTTCACGAACAGAAGATGCCCATGCATACAGGTAAAGTGCTTCGAGGTCGAAGACTACAAAGAAAATTGCAACTAAATAGAATTTCGCAGACAAGCGGATACGAGCTCCACCTGCGCTGACTACGCCTGACTCAAACTGCTCCTGCTTGGCACGGCCCCATGATTTACCCCCGAGGAGTAATGGGACAGTGAGCATAAAGACGCATAAAAATGTAACGCCGATCACGAAGGCAATAATTGCCCATTCGTATGGAGTAATGGCACTCATGCGGGGATAACTCCTGGCAGGCCGATTTATTAACAAAGAATGTATGTATTGGCCTTCAAATACACCAAACACAAAATTAATCCCGCCAATTGTACCTGATTTTGGATTTCACTTGCTAGTTTATAAGCCTTAGTCTTTTGGATGATTTTTTAGACATTCCTAATTTTATTCTGGCTTTAAGCTCAGAGAATCTCAACCGATCGTTTTTTTAAATTAAAGTTTAAATTTCCATTATTTTTTTCTAAAACCAGATAGGCTTTTAAAGCTCTGCTTAATTAAGCCTCACTCCTTTTACAGTGGCTGGTTACCCACCCAATGAAACGAAACTTATAAAGAATCAATTAAAGACATTTCACCTTTGCATCATGCTCCGGAAAAATAAGTGTGTTTTAAAAGATGTTTAACATGAATGTTGTCATTCAATTAGAAGCCCCCTTTTCTACCCGCTCTCGGTAAGCCTTAAAAGAACAATTGTGTATTTTTGCAACACGTCCAACAGTTTGATTCAGATTATGATATTTCTATTTTTAAACACACTATGACATTTATAAAGTAACAATAAGGAGTCCATGCATGTCTCTACGATTTACCCATAAACCTGATTATTTTTTCTTTGCTCAATTATTGATGCGACATGTAGAAAGCTATATCCAAAAACATCAGGATGCCAGCAATGCAATCTTTGACTTAGGGGATATTCATAAAATTTTCCAGACAGACTATGCCTCTTCCAGCATTAACCTAGACGGTATTATGAATATTGCCGATGAGTACAAGCTTGAAACCTTATCTGGTGACCAAAAGCTAATCCAAAGCTATCAGGTAGATGTTAAAAATAACAAGCTACTGATCAACTTCAATTCTGATGCCTTAAACAGCCTGAAAGAAGGCAAGCCACTGATTGAACCGGATGCTACCATCCATGAATAATCCCCTTTAAATAGCCATAAAAAAACGATACCTATGTATCGTTTTTTCTCACCTAAACTCTTATTCTGATTGATCTGACACTTCAGCTTTTTCCAGTTTTTCGATCGGTTTTTGCTTGATTTTTTTACCGTAACGGCTGGCTGGCCAAAGCATGATAAAGCGTGCACCACCCAGTGTCGGACTTTGATCGACCTGAATCTCTCCACCAAACCAGTAGGCAATCCGGCTGACAATAGACAAGCCCAAACCATACCCCCCTGAAGCACGGGTACGACTATCATCCAGTCGGGCAAAAGCTTCAAAGATACGAGCACGGTCAGCTTCCGGAATCCCCGGACCATCATCTTCTACACAGATATACGCCATGCCCTTAGCGTCTAGTCCGCCGCTGATCAGGATTTTTTGCTCACAGTAGCGTACTGCATTCCCCACCAGATTTTGTACCACACGATGCAGGTAACGTCGTTCAGCTTCTACGGTCACAGGTACTGGCATCGGCAGTACTTCGACTTCTTTGCCAGTTTTTAAAGCATCTGTTTCGACTGCCACCTGATCCAACACTTCAAACAGATCAATATCTTCAAATTCAATTGAAGGCATGCCCTGTTCCAGTTTGGCATAGGTCATGATTTCATCAATCAAGGTATTTAAGGCTTCAATATCTTTATCAATCTGCTCAACCTGCTGCAAGCGATAATCATAGTCGTCTTCATCTGCCATCATTTCCACAGCAAAACGAATACGAGCAACAGGTGTACGCAGCTCATGCGATACGGCACGCATCAATTCACGCTGCGCTTCAATCAGACGCTGAATATGATCCGACATATTGTTATAGCTGGAAGCCAGCGTCGCCATCTCATCACTACCCTCTACCGGAAGACGTAATGACATATTGCCAGTTTTCATCTTGTTCAGGGCATAGCTCACTTCACGCAGTTTACGCTGCATTGGCACCAGCAGACCATAAATCCCCAGACTCAAGACAAACAGACTGAGCAAGGTAATCCCGGCAGCTAACTGGAATGGCATCCAGTTAAATAATGGCACTGGCCCCATTACCAGCACTTCAGACGTCGAGCTAGGAATAGGAGAAATGATCGAAATTGTAGTACCGCGAATTGAGGCACTATCACGATATAGAATAATGCTGTGATCTAGACGCAAACGTCCAATCTGCTCGGAATCTAGTGGCAGGCTCTGGACATTTTCGATCGAGATTGGATAAGAAAAATAGTCCTGAATTCGCTTCAGGTATTCTTTTTCCTGACCTGGGTAGTACACCAGATAATCCAGAATAAAGACCGGTAAAGCCTTCATCTGACGTTCAGTAATATTATCCGCCTTAATATAAAGATAATGACTTGGATCATCACGTAGCCCGATGACAATATAAGCTACCCCGGTTTTGGCATCCCAACGCACGACTGCCTTACGGTTAGCCAGACGTCGACCTTCCGCCCGGGTAATATCCACTTTACTAGCTTCGACATAGTAGATCGGTAATTCCAGCAGATCAGACGCATCTGAAACCCAATCCATCTTTTGCTGCAGATTAGGCTGTCTCGCAACCCCCTCACTGATGATATACGCCATACCATCAGTCAGGGATTCACGATACTCCTGCGCACGCTGGTAGTTGATGATCTGTACCAGCAGATAGCTGAATACTGCCACCAGGACCACAAGCATGACCAGGCCTGCGTATATCCGCAAAAATATACTGTGTTTAAACACCTATTAATTATCCTGTTTATTCAGGCGGCTAAAGGCACCGATTAGATACCGTTAGTTTCTTTGACGAATAGATAACCTTTACTACGTACTGTTTTAATACGTTTTGGATTTTCAGGATCGTCACCAATCTTTGGACGAATGCGTGAGATACGCACATCAATTGAACGGTCTTGGCCGTCATATTCGATGCCGCGTAAACGCTCAAAGATATCTTCACGTGACAAGATGCGACCCGCATTTGAAGCCAGCAGCCACAACAGGTCATATTCTGCACTGGTAAAGTCAACCAGCTCACCATTTAAGGTTACTGAACGACCACCATTGTCGATGACCAGGTCATCAAATTCGATGCGCTGAGCCACTTCATCCTCAGGCACTTTGTCGGTACGGCGTAATAAAGCACGAATACGAGCCAGCAGAACACGCGGCTGAACCGGTTTAGCGACATAGTCGTCTGCACCCATTTCCAGACCTAAGACCTGATCCATATCTTCAGTACGTGCAGTCAGCATTAAAATCGGTTGATGATAATGTGGACGAACTTCACGACAGATAGTCAAACCATCAGCACCTGGCAACATGACATCTAGAACCACCATGTCTGGTTGCTCAGCAATAATACGACGAATAGCACGGTTGCCATCCGGCTCTACCCCAACCTCAAGACCATTACGGATGAGGTATTCTTGTGTTAAACGAGCAAGACGCTCATCATCTTCAACAATTAGAATTTTAGGTAACT
This sequence comes from Acinetobacter sp. UBA2581, assembly GCF_002339435.1. Taxonomy (NCBI): domain Bacteria; kingdom Pseudomonadati; phylum Pseudomonadota; class Gammaproteobacteria; order Moraxellales; family Moraxellaceae; genus Acinetobacter; species Acinetobacter sp. UBA2581. The sequence continues at coordinate 40,940 of NZ_DDLD01000022.1, forward strand.
TTTCTTCTTGGCTCATGTGTTGCCCCTTTATTTGATGGACGTATGCTACGGACGTATCCTTTTGAAATCCAATAGATACGTTTTTAATATGCTTGCAATATACACACGTTTACATTGTAAACAAGATAGCGTTCACCAAACCAATACATCAAAGTAGCATTTTGTAATATTTTATTGTGCACATTTCACTCGAATGTGCATTTAACTACCGTTTGTCGGCTTATTTGCATCGATCAAAGCTTAATCTGGACAAAATATGACTAGTTGATTCAGGCCTTTTTAGTTATCCACAATGTTATCTATAAGCACTTTTTGCCAGCTTTGATATGCTATGCCTTGCCGGATAAGGCTTATGCAAGAATCAATAAAAATTGAGAAAAATATTTAGCAAAATGTCAATATTGATCTACCCTAAATTTTCCCGTATCTTGTGTTCAATTGATTTTATAACCACTAGGTCTTGTGTTTATTCCTCGAACACTGTGGCACGATTTTTGCCCAGTTCAAACGGTCCATAAACATAAAAATAGATGACAATGGAGCTATGCTAACATGAGCGTAATCACGTCCACTCCGGGTCAACTTCAGGTGATTAAACGCACCGGTGATGTTGCCGCTTTTGATGCAGAAAAAATTTCTGTTGCAATTGGAAAAGCATTTTTGGCAGTAGAAGGCCAGCAAAGTGCAGATTCGAGCCGTATACACGACCGTATCGAACAATTAACGGAAATGGTTCTGAATACATTCAAACGCCGTTTACCATCGGGTGGCACGATCCATATCGAAGAAATTCAGGATCAGGTTGAACTTGCGCTGATGCGTACTGGCGAACAGAAAGTTGCACGTGCCTATGTCATCTACCGTGAACAACGTTCTGAAGCACGCAAACAGTTAGGTGCCAACCATCACCCTACACTGCAAGTGACTGATGCAGAAGGCAAGTTAAAGCCGCTTGACTTGAGCGAATTGACTGCGACTGTGATTCGCGCTGCTGAAGGCCTTGAAGGGATCGACGTACAGGCGATTGTCGATGAGACCGTAAAAAACCTTTATAACGGCGTAAAAGAGTCTGACATCTCTACCACAATGATGATGGCGACTCGTACCCGTATTGAGCAAGAACCTAACTATACTTATGTGACTGCACGTCTGTTGCGTGATGACCTGGTGGCGACCGGTTTAGAGTTCTTGGGTCTATCCACTGATACCAATGAAGGTGATGCGCTTGAAACTTTCCTGAAAAAAGGGATTGAGTTAGAGCTTCTTTCACCTGAATTGTTAAACTTTGACCTGGCTAAACTGGCTGCAGCGATTCAACCAGAACGTTCAAACCAGTTCACTTACCTAGGTCTGCAAACCCTATTTGATCGTTACTTCATCCACTCAGATGGCGTGCGTTTCGAATTGCCACAATTGTTCTTCATGCGTGTGTCTATGGGTCTTGCCCTGAACGAAGATAACCGTGAAGACCGTGCAATCGAATTCTATAACTTATTGTCTAGCTTCGACTACATGGCGTCTACACCTACCCTGTTCAACTCAGGTACGTTACGTCCACAGTTGTCTAGCTGCTACTTGACTACGATTGATGATGACCTGTTTGACATCTATGGCGCAATGCGTGATAACGCAATGCTGTCTAAATGGGCAGGCGGTTTAGGTAATGACTGGACTCCAGTTCGTGCCCTGAACTCTTACATTAAAGGTACAAATGGTAAGTCTCAAGGTGTGGTGCCATTCCTTAAAGTTGCCAACGATACTGCTGTTGCCGTAAACCAAGGTGGTAAACGTAAAGGTGCAGTATGTGCATACCTGGAAACCTGGCACCTGGATATCGAAGAATTCCTTGAGCTTCGTAAGAACACTGGTGATGACCGTCGTCGTACTCACGACATGAACACTGCCAACTGGGTTCCTGACTTGTTCATGCAACGTGTATTCGAAGATGCAGAATGGACACTGTTCACGCCTTCTGAAACGCCTGATCTTCATGATCTGACTGGTGCAGAATTCGCTGAGCGTTATGCTTACTACGAAAGTATTGCCAAAGAAACAAACATGTTGCACAAGAAAATCCGTGCAAAAGATTTGTGGCGCAAAATGCTGTCTATGCTGTTCGAAACAGGTCACCCTTGGATCACATTCAAAGACGTATGTAACCTACGTTCACCACAACAACACGTGGGTGTGGTTCACTCTTCTAACCTGTGTACAGAAATTACCCTGAACACCAGCAAAGAAGAAATCGCAGTATGTAATTTAGGTTCGATCAACCTGGTACAACACGTTCAAGGCGGCAAGCTAGATCGTGAAAAACTGGCTCGTACAGTAAAAACTGCGGTTCGTATGCTCGATAACGTCATCGACATCAACTATTACGCGGTTCCACAAGCACGTAACTCGAACCTGAAACACCGCCCTGTCGGTATGGGTATCATGGGCTTCCAGGATGCGCTTTACGAAATGGGTATGGCTTACGGTTCTGACGCTGCGGTTGAGTTTGCTGATGAATCAATGGAAGTGATTTCTTACTACGCAATTTCAACTTCAAGTGACCTTGCTGTTGAACGTGGTACTTATGAAACATTCAAAGGTTCACTGTGGGATCAAGGTATTTTACCAATCGACTCACTTGACCTGGTTGCGAAAACTCGTCCAGAGCGTATGTTTGAAGTTGACCGTACACAACGTCTGGACTGGGACACTTTACGTGCCAAAGTTCAAAAAGACGGTATGCGCAACTCGAATGTGATGGCGATTGCTCCGACTGCAACCATTTCGAACATTTGTGGTGTATCTCAGTCAATTGAGCCTACATTCCAGAACCTGTATGTGAAGTCTAACCTGTCTGGTGAATTCACAGTGATCAACCCTTACCTGGTACGTGCGTTGAAAGAACGTGGTCTTTGGGATGCGGTGATGGTGAATGACCTGAAACACTTTGAAGGTTCAGTACAAAAGATTTCTCGTATTCCTGAAGAATTGAAAGCGATCTTTGCGACTGCGTTTGAAGTTGAGCCACGCTGGATTGTAGATGCTGCTTCTCGCCGTCAAAAATGGATCGACCAAGCGCAATCTCTGAACCTGTACATCGCGGGTGCAAACGGTAAAAAACTGGACATCACTTACAAGATGGCTTGGTTACGTGGTCTGAAAACGACTTATTACCTACGTGCATTGGGTGCGACTTCTGCTGAGAAATCAACCATTAATACTGGTGCATTGAATGCAGTTAAACCTGCAACCGTTGCCGCTCCTGTAGTTGCAGCGCCAGTGGTTGAAGAGAAAAAACCTGAAGCGCCTGTAGAGGAAGAAGGTTTCACTCAGGCAGCGCCAGTGCCACAAGCATGTTCAATTGACAATCCTGATTGTGAAGCTTGTCAGTAATCTGACGAGTTTCAAAGAATCCCCCTAAATCCCCCTTTTACCAAGGGGGACTTCCAAAAATCCAAATAGGCTGATGGAAGTCCCTCCTGAGCTAATTTTCAAGCACTGCTTTGAAAATAAAGCGCAAGAAGGAGGGGTTTGGGGAGGATTTAAAATAAATTAGAAAAATTAAAGGAAAACCCATGCCCCATATGACTCACAATTACATGTTAGGACTTGTGGCACTGATCCTTTCCTTTGCCGTTACCTTTTACGCACCGATTGCTTATTTCTGGTTTAAAGTTCGCCAGCAACAGCGTAAACAAAATAAGTAGTGGGGATTTATCTCTGAACAAATTCAGAGCATTCATCGACAAAACTTAATTTTGTTTACACAAATTGAGCGTATAGTAAGACATCTCAGCACTGCTGGATGTCTAATAAAAGATATAAAGCAACTAGAGAGAATTGATATGTCTATCCTAAGTTGGGACGATTTCGAAGATGATTCGCAAAAACCGGCTGCACCTGAACAGCAGCCTACGCCCGTCGAGCCGAAAAAAACGGCTAATCCGCAGATGGTATCTGATGCAAGCAACACATCGTCGAATGTGGCAGCTGCACAACCCGCTGCAGCCCCTCGAAGCGCAGGATCAAATTCAACCGATTCACTGGCAAGAGCATCTGCTTCCCTAGACCAGCTAGACGTTGCGCCTGGTCTTGAAGAACTTGAGATGGGCGCACAGCGTGTACAGGTTGATGATAAACGTATGATCAACTGCCGTGCTGACTTGAACCAGTTAGTACCATTCAAATACGAGTGGGCTTGGCAGAAATATCTGGATGGTTGTGCCAACCACTGGATGCCTCAAGAAATCAACATGAACCACGACATCGCGTTGTGGAAGTCTGAAAATGGCTTGACCGAAGATGAACGTACTATCGTGATGCGTTCACTGGGCTTCTTCTCTACTGCGGATTCACTGGTTGCAAACAACCTGGTATTGGCGATTTACCGTCACATCACCAACCCTGAATGCCGTCAGTACATTCTGCGCCAGTCATTTGAAGAAGCGATCCATACGCATGCTTACCAGTACTGTATCGAATCTTTAGGTATGGACGAAGGCGAAGTCTTCAACATGTACCGTGAAGTTCCATCAGTAGCACGTAAAGCAGCTTGGGGCCTGAAATATACCCAGTCTCTAAGTGATCCTACTTTCAAAACCGGTACGCCAGAAAATGACCAGATCCTGCTTCGCAACCTGATCGCGTTCTACTGTGTCCTTGAAGGTATCTTCTTCTACTGCGGTTTCACCCAAATTCTGTCTATGGGTCGTCGTAACAAGATGAATGGTGTTGCTGAGCAATTCCAGTACATCCTGCGTGACGAATCTATGCACCTGAACTTCGGTATTGATATGATCAACCAGATCAAGATCGAGAACCCACATCTGTGGACTGCTGAATTCCAGCAAGAAGTGATTCAGATGATCCTTGAAGGCACCATGCTTGAAATCGAATATGCACGTGACACGATGCCACGCGGTGTATTGGGCATGAATGCCGGTATGATGGAAGAATACCTGAAATTTATCTGTAACCGTCGCTTGAGCCAGTTAGGCTTGCCTGAACAGTTTACTGGTGTGAACAATCCATTCCAGTGGATGTCTGAAATGATGGATCTACGTAAAGAGAAGAACTTCTTCGAAACTCGCGTAACAGATTACCAAACTGGTGGTGCGTTAAGTTGGTAAGAAATATCACATGATATATAAAGTATTATGATCAAAAAAAACCGCCTAAAATGGCGGTTTTTTTATTGGATGAATGCTCAACTTATTTCATCTTTTCAACGATTTGTTCAGCTTTTTTCAGATGTGTCGCTACCGCAGTACGGGTTTGCGTCAACATGCTTTTTAATTCCGCATTTTTCGCATTTGGAATCAATTGTGTGTCCAAAGTGTTCAGGGCTTTACGATGTACTTCAACTTGGCTCATCATATAGTCTTTATCAGCTGCAGATGGCTTGCTCAGGTCAGTAACAATCTTGTCACTATCACTTTGCAATGCCGTACTGAGACTGCTTGCTTGCGGAGTTAATATTAAACGGTCTGCCAGAGCCTGACCTTTTTTCTCGTTTGCTGTATGTTCGCTAATCATCATTTGCGCATACTTACGTGCGTCATCTGTTTTAAGTTTTGGCAAGGCTGTTTTTGCCTGTTTGATTTCACCGTTATTGACCGTACTTACAACCTTAATCACTTGACTCTCGGTTAAATGCATTCGGCTGTCATTTGATGCTTTAGAATTTGCTTGAGCAGCAGTTGAAGATTGCTGATTCATTGCCATTGTTTGCCCAGCAGTGAATAGCAATACACCACTCATCGCAACACAGTTAATCACCTTCTTCATTGGAATAGCTTTCATCATGGCACCCTTTAATGTTTTATTAATTAAAAATGCCTTTATAAAATAGGTGAATTAGCTTAAAAACAGTGTAATGTTTAAGTTGTTTTATGAGATCAATATATAAGCATTTATTAACTTAAGCAAAGTCTGTTGAGGATTAGTTTCTTATTCAAACTCTACGTAAAAATCCGCAATATATTCATATTGAGTAAAATACTAAAATTAATTAAGTTATTGATTTAAATTATTTTTATAAATCTTAGTATATTCTGAGCTTTATTAAATTTACTTCAGTTTTTCTTCCCTTGAATTATTGCTTATTATTCAACAAATTAAGAAAATCTAAATTTAATTAAACTATTTATTATCAGCTAAATCAACTTCTTATTAATCAGAATTTCTAGCTTTAGATACTGAAAATTTATTACCTAAATATTTTTATAAAAGCTTGATCTAAAACTAAATTTCCTATGCTACTATCAGCCATATATGAATAATATTTATACAAATCCATAATAGCCAGAAGATAAATAGAGAGGGCTTATGAAAGGTTCCATCCTGGATTTTTCTATTCAAGATAATACGGGTTTTATCACAGGGGATGATCACAACCGCTACAGTTTTAGCGGTGCAGACTGGCGTGGACAACGCCCTCCATCACGCGGTGACCGAGTTGATTTTATTGTTAACTCAACCGGTCAGGCAGCAGATATTTATCTGGCTTTGGGCAGCTCGATTCATCTGGGAGAAAGCATTAGCAATCAGATTAACAAATATTCCAATCTGGATCAGGCTGAAGAGAATTATAGCAGTATCGACTGGTTTGTAAAATGTCTAACCAATTATGCAAATTTTTCTGGTCGTGCACGCCGTAAAGAATTTTGGTTCTTTATGCTGTTTTGTGTAATTTTAGGCATTATTAGTGAAGTCATTGATGCAGTTTTAGGTACCAAACCTTTGGTGAATGGCCTGCTAAATTTAGCTCTTTTACTCCCAAATCTGGCTGTAGGGGCGCGTCGTTTGCATGACATTGGACGCTCTGGATGGTGGCAATTGCTTGTGCTTACAGGGATAGGAATAATTTTACTCATCATCTGGTGGGCAAGTGATACCAAAAAAGAAAATAATGAATATGGCGCTCCTGCCAAGTAATGGAACATTACATATCCCGTCTTGATACGGGATATGTTTATAGATTATTTAATTTAATATCAAAGCAATACGTGGGCAATTCATGCTGCAAGATCAGTTATCCAAACTTCCCAATGCAATATGGGTGCAAATTTATAAAGATAAAATGCAACTGATGGACAATGAGGGCACGATTGTGCAAACAATGGTCCCTTCCGTTCCCTATGCTCATGAACGCAGCATCATTGCCGACTTTAAGGCTGCCTCAGAAACCCTAAAACAGCTGGTATCTACTTCAATTGTTCAAAAACTTTGGGGCTCTACAACGCTGCTGCAAGTTATGGATATGCCTGAAGAGGGTCTGACAGCTCTTGAACAGCGTGCCCTGCTAGAGTTAGGTTATGAAAATAGTGTACAAAAGGTGATTCTGTATGATCCTGAAGGTCAGGAAATTACGAAAGCAAGCTTGAGCACCACGTATCCTAAAACCAATCTAAAAATCTTTCTGGTTATCTTAATTGTCGTCATTGCTGCTTCTATCTGGTTTTTAACACTTTAAATGCCCATGTAAAATTAAAAAATCCCGCATCAAGCGGGATTTTTTAATTGAAGTTCAATGACATCACAAATTTTTATGAATAATCCATTTTAAAAACTTCTGGTTAGATTGGATTATATTTAATGATGTCATCCAGCTGTAAAGTTGCACTGTCTACATTCCGCAATATCAGCAAATCAGCGCGCGCAAAGGTGGTATCGGTATCGGAACCATCATGATCGATCGTCACGACTGTATCATCTCCACGTTGTTCGAGCGTGATATAGTTCCCCAGATTTGATGCATCTACTGCCTGATCACTTAATAATGCAGAGACATCGATGGTATCACCTTCAACTGCATTGAAGTCAGTCCAGGTATCTGTACCATTGCCGCCTGTTGCATCAGCATTATTCAGTAAATAATAGATCGCTGTGTCTGCTCCTGCACCACCCGTCAGGATGTCATCACCTGCGCCACCCTGTAACAGGTTATCTGCTGGATCATCAGCATAGTTAAGAATCTGGTTTACGCGATCAATATTAATCACCAGATTTGCTGAAGCACTTTCCTGATCGGCCTGTCCCGCATTACGCGTTACTGTATATTCAAATACCTCAATGAGTAATGGGCTCTGTCATACTGAACTATTGTATTCATAACTGAAATTACCATTTTCATAGAGTTTGAGCTCACCATACCTCCCTTCGATAATGGTAAAGTTATCTCCCTCATCACTTAAATCGAAAGTTACTGGCTGCCCATTAATCTCAGTTAATACGCCACCCGCCCAATTATCGGCTTGTGTGCCGTCGGCTGAAGTTTCCTGAATATTGCCTGTTGCACGGTAGATTTCTCCATTAACTTCGTAGACTTCAGCAGTGGTTCCACCAAATAGCGTTAATGGATTACTTAAGGCTTCTTGAGCGATCAGATCTATCAAGCCATCAACAGCAGGTAAAACATCACCCAGCCCTAAAGTACTCAGCAATGTATTTAATGATCCTAGTAAGGTATTTAAACCAGTCGTCAGGCCAGTATCTTCAAGCACGGTATCTAGCAAAATATCGCTAACTAATGGTTCTACCAGGTTATCGAATAATGCCTGGCCTGCACCGTCTACCCCTTCTAAAATTCCATTTAGAAGCGCATCTAATGCTGTACCCAGTCCTAAGGTAGTTAATAGGAATCCTAATGCCCCGCCTTCATTTCCTGCAAGTAAACTCCCTACGGAGGTATTGTATACATCACCTAATATTGGGCGAACTAGTATGTTATCCAGAGCCAATGACAAAACTGAATCAACTGCTGTGGTTAAAGTATTTATAATTGGTACAGAAGAACCTGTAGTTAAATCCAATAACTCACGAAGTGTCAATTGCTCCAGAATTCCACGAGGATCAGCATTTTGGCCAGTCAAGGTAGCTTCCAGTAGACCTAATACGGTATCTGACACCAGATTGTTAACCGTGTTATCCCCTAAACTTGCTAGATCTATAGTGGTCAGAATATCTGCTAATTGTGAAGAATCACCATATACAGAGACTTCATAGATTCCAGCAGGCAAGTCATTAATATCTAGCTTCAATCCTTGAGCATCTGCCACTCCACCCAGTAGCTCCAGTCCCAATGCACCAGCAATCAAGCCGCCTTGACTGGTATTTGCTGAAGCGACCTCAAATTCTTCGCCAGTGGTTGTATTACGTACCACGAAAGTAAAGGCATTCGCCAAGCCAACCAGATTTTCTTGCTGTACAGCGATCACTACACTAGAAGTATTTTCCTCAATCGTAAAACCGACTACGGCAACTTCCGAAGTGCCATTGAGCACGTCGATACCACTACTATCACTATATGTTGCCACTACAGTCGCATCTTGTGATCCTTCCAAAATTGCGGACACATTATCATCGGTAAGATTCAGTAAACGTTCTGAATTATTTACAACTCCATTGGGTAGATCCACTGTGCTAAAGCTTGCAGCATCGTTCCCTGCCAAGTCCTGAATCGCATTCTCATCATTCCCAGCAGTTGGATCGGTATATTCCACACTGACAGTCTGACCTGCTGCAATCACCGGACTGGTAATTAGCGTTAAGGTATTTCCATCGGCAACAATATTAATCACATCGACCGTAGTTTGATCTGGTGCGGTACCCACTGTAACGACCAAACTATCTAAAGGAGGTAAATTATCTGCATCTAAAGTTTCGTTAAAACTGAGTTCGATGTTACCGTCAGCATTCACTTCGACAGCTAAAAGTACGGACCCACTAATATCCGGATTCTGCACTCCCCCCACATCATCTGAATCCAGATCTTCTAATACATTCCCTTCTGAATCCTTAATTCCCTGATTATCATCAGGTGTACTATCCTGATATTCAACCGTAACTTCTTGCCCGTCCCGGATCTCTGGTTCCGTAATCAGGATAATCTTATCATCTTGTACAATAATATCGGTGACGGGAATTTCTTCTCCATCCACAACCACTGTGAAATCTTCAGCGCGTGGATTTGAACCATTTATATTTTCATCGAAACTCAGTTCAAGCTGGCCTTCTTCATTCACAATGACGCCGGTTAACTTCGGCGGACTCATATCCCGATTATCCGAACTACTTCCTGAGGATGAGCCTCCACCTGCCGCTGCCGCAATAGCTCCTAGAGCCAGTACCCCACCCAGCCAAGGTAAAACACCCGCAGCTACGGTTCCACTCTCAGCCAGATCTCCTGTAAGCGGGTGATATCGAATCGTATCGAGCATTACCCCATTTTCATCAGTAAATTCCGCCCAGTACAATTGGCCTTCATGCTCAAAAACGATTCGATTATCATTCACTACATAATCAAAATAATTTTCGATCGTAATAGTTTCACCATTTTTAAAATGGATAACAGCCGAATTACCTTGACGCGTAATTTTTGCCACTTCATCAATCGTGACATTTACCTTAATCACTGATTTTTAGGTTAAATTCAAAATATTAGTATTAATATCCTGAATTAATTCTCCATTTTCTGCCGACAATATCTGTATATTCGCCATATTATTCCCCATCCTTTTTTTATAATTTATTTATTACTGAATTAAACGTGAAATACATAGCATCAAAATCAAGGGATGAGAATCTGAAAAATGTTATCTTTAACTTGTTACCAAATATTAGAAACATAGTAGATCTCTTTCATAAATCAAAAAACGATCTTCTTTTTGATTAATATTTGCACTCCGGATTTCTTGGCATTCGTGCATAATCTGCGGATGAAATACATCGATTCAAACAAGCTTTCTGATCCTCAGTTCAAGCGATACACAGGCATCTCATGGTCAACTTTCTATTTGATGGTTGAGCAATTGCAGAAGCATGTCTCTGCCAAAGGCAGACCGCCCAAGTTAAGCCTGGAGGATCAGGTTCTGCTCTGTCTGAGCTATTGGCGAGAATACCGAACCTTATTTCACGTTGCGACGAGTTACGGGGTTTCAGAGCCCACAGCCTCAAGAATTGTCCGTCATGTTGAAGACTGCCTGATTCGCTCCAATCTGTTTAATTTACCCAAAGATTTACCCGAGGGCGAAGGCATCGACTGGAATGTTGTGATCGTGGATGCCACGGAAATTCCAATCCAAAGGCCTAAAAAAACAGAAGAAAAGCTATAGCGGTAAGAAAAAGACCCATACCTTTAAAGTACAGGCCATGATTCACTACAAGACTCAGCGAATTCTGAGTTTATGTACCAGTCGCGGTGCAGTGCATGATTTCGAGTTGTTTAAACGCAATTTAAACCAGATTCCTTTTGGGGCTTTTATCCTTGCAGATAAAGGCTATCAGGGGATTTATGTGTTGTATCCGAATAGCCTGTTGCCCTTAAAAGCCAAAAGATACTGTAAATTGGATCCTGAATTGAAAATCTATAATCAAGAAATCAATAAAAGAAGAATCGGAATTGAGCATGTATTTGGCAGCCTGAAAACCTTCAAAATCCTTGCTGAGCGT
>NZ_DDLD01000103.1:0-1664 GCF_002339435.1 Acinetobacter sp. UBA2581
TTTCGCAAGAGATCTAATGAAATTTATTTAATTATTTTACTTCTTTTGCACGTAAATGGTTCTCGGTGACCTCCTTTCTACAAAATCGTGCAGCACCAACTTCTTGATCTGGCGCATTAATTCCTTCTTGATTAAACATCACCTTAGCTGTTTTAAACATAATTTTAAAATCTAGCCAAATGTTATTTTTCTCTACATATTGAACATCTAAGTCGAATTTTTCTTCCCAAGATAAATTATTGCGTCCACTGACTTGGGCAAGCCCTGTCATACCGGGTTTTACCTCATGTCTTCGCATTTGTTCAGCCGTATAATGTTCTAGAAATTCTTTCATTTGAGGTCTAGGCCCAACAATACTCATATCACCTTTTAAAACATTTATAAGTTGAGGCATTTCATCCAAGCTTGTAGAACGTAGTTTTTGACCAAATGGTGTAATTCTAAATTTATCTGGTAAGAGATTACCTTCTTGGTCAAATGCATTTCTCATTGACCGGAACTTAATCATTTTAAAGAGCTTTCCATTTTTACCAGGTCGTTCTTGATAAAAGAAAATTGGTGAGCCTAGATTTCTACGTACTTTATAAGCAATGATGATAAAAACTGGCAATAATATAAATATAGCAGTAAGAGAAATAATAATATCGATTAATCGCTTAGCAACTTTTATATCATTCCTAAAAAGGTCAGCACTAGAATATAGATAAGGGTAAGATGTTAAAGAATTTTTTAAAATTAGATCTTTCTTCCCTCGATAATACCAAGATTTTTTTTTCTCTAGCTTAGCCACTTTATTTATCCGTGGAGAAAATTGAATGATCTGGTTCTTATACCCTTCTTTTTCTATAAGGTTTTTTTTTAAGAAAATATTATCTTTTTCAATAAATAAAGATTTACGTGTTGTAATAGAGCTTTTTACAAAGTTTTCGATCTTATTTTTTTCTTGTTGTAGATCCATTAATAAACACCTCACTATGTCTATCTACGCATCATATCAATTGTATTTTTATTAAAGTAGAGAGACTATTGTTAGCCAATTTCCTATTTTAGTTTTTTAGAAATATTATTATTATTTTTATTAAAATATATATTTAACTAGAATTAATCAAATTTCACCTAACAAGAAACTTGTTTTTATATTTTTTTCTATAAATATTAGACACTTATATCAAAAAAAAGTAAATAATTTATAATTACAATAGATCAGTTAATAATGAAATATATTTCATTATTAAGATAAATAATTTTTGTAAAAAATAGCAAATCTCACACTAAATAAAATGTGACAAAATGTAATTTATTTATAAATAATGAGCCTTATATCACAATGAAATTCTATTTTAAACTTATAATTTAATATATTTCTAATTAATTATACAACCCAGATAACGTTATTTTTATTCTATTGCAAAAAACCTTAAGAAGATAAACTTTATAAAAACATAATAGACCTCTTGCGAAAGTAAAAAATGCCTCAATATAGATTTCATGGGATATGAGAAATTAAACCGTTTTTCAGATTCTGAATTCAAACGCTTGGTTGGCGTACCTCGACAAGTTTTTACTGAAATGGTAGAGGTTTTAGAAAAAGCAGAATCACTCAAAAAGAAATCAGGTCGTCCTCATACTTTAGATATAGAGGATCAGTTGTTATTAACTCTCAA
>NZ_DDLD01000103.1:1732-63533 GCF_002339435.1 Acinetobacter sp. UBA2581
GGCAAGAAAAACGGTTAAGAAATTCAAACATTGTGAATATGTTATGACCGATTTAGGGTACTACGGATTAGAGCAAGATGGTTTTAAGTTATTGATGCCAATAAAGAAAAAGAAGAATTTACCCTTATTTGATGTTGAGAAAAAGTACAATAAAATGATTGGAAAAATACAAGTTGTGATCGAACACATTAATAGTCAATTGAAAAGATTTAGAATATTAAGTGAACGCTATCGAAATAGACGGAAAAGATTCGGTTTACGCATTAACTTAATCGCTGCACTGGTAAACCGAATTAACTTGCAATAACGACTTTCGCAAGAGGTCTAATATCTAATCAATTATTATTTTTAATTATTAAAATTTAAGAAAATTAAAAATCCACCTCTGGCTAATAATGAGGTGAAGTAATTCTAGTTCAAATTAGGTGATTATAAATCTATACTATAATAATCATGCACAATACCACGTGCACCAAATCTTTCTTTTTGATCAATCAATCCTATATTTAAGTATTGCCCTTCATTCTCATTGGAAGTACCGAAATCAAATATTTTGGCATTTTTCTTACTTTTATCTATTAAATAATCAATGACATAATCTAATACTTTGTTTTCCCTACCTTTATCATTGCTAGCCAAATATTGAGTATGAACTACTCTTTCAGTTTCAAAAGTCACAGCTGCTGCCACAATATTGCCATCAAGACAACATTTATATGCTCTTATATTATTAGGGAAACGGCTTTTTAATAAATCTATTTCATCTTCATTATGTACAGGTTGTTGGTTATGATGCTGACGCAGTACTTCCCGGATTACTCCCCAAACCATACTAGGTTGATCTACTTCCTCACAGCTAACCCCATTTTTTTTGAGCTTATTGACTGATCTTCTTTTACTTTCTGAGTATGAATATTCTTCATTTAGATCAATAGAAACACTAATATCTCGTCGATAAAGCTTAGCATCATTACGAAATAAAGCATACAAGTCTTCTTGAGCAGGATAATTATGATAAATAACAGGAATACATTTATATATAATCTTATCAATATTTTTTTGTTTTAAATAAATTTTTAATAAAGTAAATAATTCTAGCATGTCAGATGCATGAACATCTCTATTAATTAAAAAACCACCAAAAGTTAAGCCTTGATGACTATAAAAAATATTATCTTTAATATTTCCAGGCAATAAAGCAATAATTTTCCCTTTTTCATTTTTAAATATTAGTGAGAAATCCTCAAATCGATCAGCATGATATTCTATAAAATCGCGATTAAACATAAAATGATAATTTTTACATTTTAATAAAAACTCATTCCATATTATTTTATCTGAAGCTTCATATTTATGTATTTGAAAACCTAAGTCTTCTTTCATTATAATACCCATATCTATATCCCAGTTATTATTTTTAAATCCAATATAATTTTTCTATTTATTAAAAAAATACTATTACTTTTTTTAAAGCCCATTAATTCCCATCATTTGTAATAGTCTATGGTTTATATGATCCGCATTAAAATTCTTTCTAGCATAAAGGAATCCTTGATAGCCCATTTTATTTATTTGTTCAGGATGTTCTATAAAATAAGTCAGTTTCTCTACCAATGCAGCTACATCCCATTTAGGAATTAGGAAACCTGTCACCCCATCGACTACAGTTTCATTGCAGCCTGGAACATCAGTGGTGATGACTGGACGTCCTATAGCCATTGCTTCTTGTGTACTACGGGGCACCCCCTCTCGATAATAAGATGGTAATACAAAAACTGCGCTATTACGTAGCCTTTGATCTACATCAGTCACAAAACCATTATATTCAATAATACCTGTTTGTATTAGCTGATCTAATTCAGCTTGCTTTAAGCCAGTTGGATTTTCAGGATCTAATCCACCAATAATTTTAAATACAACTTCAGGATATTTTCTTTTTACTATTCTTGCTGCTTCTATATATTCAAATATTCCCTTCTCAGCGATCAATCTAGCTATAAATATAAATGATATATTGTCCTGATTATTCCATTTTGTATAAGCATAATCTTGTAAATTAAGGCCAATCGGCCCCAAAACTTCAATCGCATTTTTTTTATGTGGCAAATTATAATGATGGACTAAATCCTTAGGATCATCATGATTTAAAAAAATAATTTTATCTAGATAAGGAAAAGCAAGCCGATATAGTGACACCTGCACAAAACGTATGAATTTAGCCTTTAAGCTTTGGCCATATTTATGAATAGTAAAAGGTGATCCTAGGCCTTCGATCATGCCATAAATATAAGGCACTTTAGTCTTATAGGCCGCTAGCGTTGCATAGATAACAGGCTTAGTTGAATAGGAGAATACGATATCAGGTTGAATTTCTTTTATTTTTTTAGCCAGCTGACAAGTTGAACGTAGATCAGCCAAGGGATTCAATCCTCCTCGACTAAGCTGATATGTCACTAAGGTGACTCCTAAATCTTGAATTTTGCCCACCCACTCATTTGTATATTCGGATACAAAGGCATAAACATGATAATTTTGTGCCAGACAAGACAAAATAAAATCTTTGCGAAAACCGTAAAGATTAGAGGCAGTCGTTCCAATGATGATAATTTTTTTAGAGATCATGGCTTTATACGCTCTATAAGTTCTAATTGTGCAGCATAAAAATTTTTATCGGAGTCAGAGACTGATGTAACTCTACGCTTATGTAGGATCTGCATTAAGTTCAAAAAATTTAGTACTTTTACAATAATTTTTTTAATTTCAAACTTTAAAACAATCTTATTTTTTTCAAGATCGGAAATAGTACTATTATAATATTTTTTGATTACTCCGATCTGGGTATTGTAACCACGGATCATTTTTTCTTTTTTTACATTTTCAACTTCTCTATAAAAATACAAGGGTTCCTGTAAAACCACGTAATTAAAATCATTTTTTATCGCAGCTGAAAGCCATAGTTCATAATCTTCTGCTAGACAATTATCGACTTGATACGGGTTCCTTTTACACCACTCCTTTCGGGCAAGTAATGAAGGATGCAGTATATTAGTAACACCTTGTAAAATTTCTTTGGGTTGCATTTGATGATTAGAATAGATTCTCTTTCCTAAAATTTCATTCTTATCTCCAATTGAATATAAGCTGGTGACTACGACATCAATATCTGAATTTTCATTTAGTACTTTAATTTGCTTTTGAAGACGATCGACTGCCATTAAATCATCGGCATCCATACGTGCAATAAAATCATACTTTGCTTCATTGATAATCTGATTTAAGCGATAAGGTAATCTTCTATTATGCCCATCAGCTATGATACGGATTCTCGGATCATTAAATGAGCGGGCAATTTCTAAAGATCGATCTGTTGACCCATCATCTACCAGAATTAATTCCCAATTTTGAAAAGTTTGCGCTAATACCGATTTAATCGCATCTTCTAAATATCTTTCAGCATTAAAAAATGGAATTCCTATAGAAATATACATATTTATTCTTCCTTATTATTATTTGAGAATAGTAAAAAAGCGGCCAATAAAAACCAAAAAATGAGTGTCCTTGCACTATAAGTTGTAAACCCATATAGCATCGGTCCCAAGAATATCAACTTGTTTGAAAATGATAATTTTTTAAAAATTTGATATAAAAAGACTAAAAATAAAGAGATACCGACGATCCCATAATAAAAAAGGATACCTAACCAAGTTGAATGAATTTCGTTTCCCTTCGGGTTATATAACCAGTGTGCACCTTGACCAGCACCAAAAACTAAATATTGAGGATATTCAAGGAAATTAAAAAGACCTCGTCCTTCAGCCTGGCTGTCTTTTTGATCCAAGCCTTCGACAAAACGCAGAACAACACTATCAAAAGCCCCTAAATGATATAAAAAGTAATTGAGGGTACTAAAAATGACTAATATGCCAAAAAATACAAATATTCTTTTATTCAGATCCCCTTTTTGACTAAATATAAATCCTAAAGTCAGCATTAAGAAGCCAATTGAAGCAGACCTTGACATGGTCAATAGAATTAAGAATAAAGCTAAAAAATAAACGATTATCTTTTTTAAATTACTTTCAGAAATATATAAAAAAATAGCACAGGTAGTTAAAACCCAAAATGCCATCTGATTGGGATCATTAAAAAGACCGTTATATCGTGGTTCAAAATTGTAACGACCCAATCCACTTGCCCAGATCGCAATTTCTATTACATAGGAAAATGGAATGAGAAATAATATTTTTTCATAAAAAAAGTTAACCTGAGAGGAATTCAAATTCATTAATAATAAAAAAAACAACAAATTAAAGATCCAGTAAATGGTAGAAACCATATAACTAGGATCTAGAACGATCAAATACCAAGCAAAATTTACACAAACTGTATATGCGACAAAGATTAAGGCTACACTTGAGTATTCGATGGTTATTTTTGAGCTACGACTGAATAATAAAAATATAGCCGCTATAATAAAAAGATGACTAAATTGTGGAACCCCACTGGACCAAAAATAAAACTGAGATAAGAAAAATGATAGTAAGATAAAGTATATGACTACTTTATCTTTTAAATTAATATCATCTAAAAAAATAATGTTATTTTTTGAATTACTTTCATTTAAAATAATCATTATCCATTCCTTTTATTATTATCTAATGCCTAGAATCAGCAAAAGAAATGATTAATATTTTTATATTACTAACTAAATTATTTTATTAAATATAGTTAAAATACAATTATTGATATAATTTTTTTAATTATTAAAAATCTTTTTTAATTAGTAGCCAATAAAAAAATCTAAAAAAATCATATGTTAAAATTTCTGAAGGATATTCTTTTAAAATTTTTATCATCTTTTCTAATGATTTCTTTTTAGATAATAGCCCTAATTCAAATGCATTAATCCACAAAGCTCTCTTTTTTGCTTTATTAAATAAAATATGATTCTGATATTCACTTAGAATCATCATTCTTGAATCGTGCATAAGAGTCGTTTGCTTATGCATATTATTATCATGCAAGCGATATTTTGCAAAAAGCACAGGAAGATAGCATAACTCCCCTTCTTGCGCTAAAAGCAGCCACATATACCAGTCTTCTATTTGTACTTCTGCATTGTAGCCACCTATTTCTCTTAAAGCTTGAGTACGAATAAGTTGTGTAGTAGCCGGCAAATCATGTTCTAACAATAAAATCTGGTCGAAGGTATAACTTTTTCTTTTTTTAACTCTATTTTTCACAAGATTAGAATCATTATCAATAATTGATACTCCTCCAAATACAGCTATACAGTTCTTATTCTGGCTTAGAAATTTGGTTTGTATTTTTATTTTATCTTTTAAGATTATATCATCAGAAGCAAGGGAGGAAAAATATTCCCCCTGTGCCCATTCTAATGCTTCATTTAGAGTTGCGCTTAAGCCCTTATTCGGACGATGTCTAAACTCAAATCGGGTAAACCGTTTTTCACATAATGGAATTAATTCTTGTATTTTTTCCACTGAAGCATCTGTAGATCCATCATCAATAATAATTAACTCAATATTCTGATAAGACTGGTCAATGACACTCTTAATACTATCATGTATAAACCTTTCATGATTATAACTTGGTATAACTATAGAGACTAGGGGTTGTTCACTTATCATTATATTATTCCCTCTTTATTTTAATTGTTTAAATATAAATAAACTGATTACGATCCAATACAGCCCATAATTTATGAGATGAGCAATAGAAACACCTTCAAAACCAAATACTTGAGTACATATATAAGTTAAAGCAATGAGAGACACTGTAAATATAATCTCTGTACAAATATAGAGTTTAGTCATTGCTTTACTGAGCATTAAATAAGCCAGTATCCAGCTTCCTATCTTCAAGGCATCTCCCATCATTTGCCAAAGAAATAAATCCTGCATAGGAGCAAAAGATGGACTAAATAATAAGTTGATAATCCAATCACGTAGTATGAAAGCGCAAATTCCGCCTAGAACAGCAAGTGGAAAAATAAACTTGTAGCCTAAATAGACCTCTTTCTTAATTTCATCAATTGCATTTAGTTCTGCTAAGCGCGGCAAGTAATACACGCCTAATGTAGTGGTTACAAGCAAAAGATATACTGTGCTTAGACGGATCATCGCTTCCCAATAACCCGCATAAGCCAGACTAAATTCTTGGGTCAAGTAGGCCCGAATTAACATTTGCGATAGCGGCACGCAAATCGCACTGACTAATGCCATGAGAATAAATGAGGCAAACTTTTTGGTAATTTCTAAGTCTATTTTTCCTAATAGTGAGGAAAACTCAAACCAGTCTGCTCTATGACAGAGTATTAATGTCACTATAAATGCAATTGACTGATAAATGGATAATGCAATTAAAGCTCCATATAACTGCAGCTTGATTGCCAAAATACCAGTGATCATAAGTGCAAATAAACTACCGGCAATATTTGCAAGCACCAGTTTTAAAATTTCTTTTTTTCCATTCAATATGGCTAAAAATAGCGTATTGAAATTGAAAAATATTAAAAAAATGGCAAACCATATAAAAATCGTTTGGAACTTAAGTGATTGAAATATATATAATGCCAGCTGCTTTTGAAAAATAAGTATGAGAATCGCAAAAAGGAGACTAAATAGAAAAACAATACTCCCTGCTGTTTTCCAGACTGCACGTTGTTTAGTCTCATCTTCATGATATTCAGCCGTATATTTAACTACTGCGGT
Source organism: Acinetobacter sp. UBA2581 (assembly GCF_002339435.1). NCBI lineage: Bacteria > Pseudomonadati > Pseudomonadota > Gammaproteobacteria > Moraxellales > Moraxellaceae > Acinetobacter > Acinetobacter sp. UBA2581. The sequence continues at coordinate 8,467 of NZ_DDLD01000103.1, forward strand.
ATTAATGGCACTGCCAGCAAAGGTCGTCACCATTTGAATAAAATTCTGGAATTGACCGATCGCTGCATATCCAGTGGGTCCTAGATATACAGCCAGAATTTTATTTAGTACAAACATGGTGATGGTTTTAATCAAAACGGCTACACCATTCAGTACACTGGTCCTAAATAGATTCATCTATGCCTGAAAACCATTACATAACTGAACAACCTGCTTTGCTTCATCCATAGATAAAGTTGGTCCGATTGGTAAACTTAGAACCTCCGCATGAATTTGTTCTGAAATTGGAAAACTTAAGCCATTCCATTCCTGATAAGCCTGCTGCTTATGAGGAGGAATTGGATAATGAATGAGTGTCTGTACCCCGTTTTCTGCTAAATATTGTTGTAATTTTTCCCGATATTTTGTTCTGATCACAAATAAATGCCAGACATGTTGAGCATAAGTCTCGGTATCTATATTTTTGCATGGTAGCTCAATTGCTGGATTGTGAATTTCTTTTAAATATAGATCTGCAATATGTCGACGATGCTGATTTTCTTGATCTAAGAATTTTAGTTTCACATTCAGGATGGCAGCCTGAATTTCATCAAGACGACTATTTACACCCGGTACCAGGTTTTTATATTTTTCATGTGAACCATAATTACGTATAGCTTTAAGCATCTGCGCTAACTCAGCATCATTGGTGGTAATTGCGCCCCCATCACCGAGTGCACCTAAGTTTTTACCTGGATAAAAACTGAAACCTGCAGCATTGCCCCAATTTCCTGCTTTTTGACCATTTATTTCAGCACCATGACTTTGGGCTGAATCTTCTAAAACCAGCAAGTTATATTTTTTGGCAATGGTCATAATTTCTGGCATTGTAGCGAGCTGTCCATATAAATGAACAGGCAAAATTACCTTTGTTTTTGGAGTTATGGCTGTCTCAATTTTCTTGGTATCAATATTAAAAGTCGTTATATCCGGTTCAACCAGTACCGGTTTCAGATTATTCTGTGAAATTGCTAAGATACTTGCAATATAGGTATTTGAAGGGACGATAACCTCATCTCCTTCCTTGAGTTTTCCTAATTCTTTCCATGCGCGTAGCGTTAAAATAAGAGCATCCAAACCATTAGCAACACCTATGGCATATCGTGTTCCACAATAATTTGCAAAATTATGCTCAAATTCTTCTAATTCTTTGCCACAGATATACCATCCAGAGTCAATTACCCGAGTGCAAGCTGTAATCAGTTGATCACGGTATTGAGTATTTATCGCTTTCAGATCAAGAAAAGGAATCATTCTTATCAATCTCATATAAAAATTTATATTTATTTTTAGTCTCATATTAATTAAAATTAATATACCTATAGTATTTAAATACAATCCTATTTATTCAGTTCATAACCTTTAGATTTAAAGCTTGGCTCCAATAAAAATTGTTTTACTTTCTTATTTAGCGGTTTTTCAATAAATCTATACATTAAAAAGCTAGCGATTAGCGTGGCAATAAATATAAAAAAGGAAAACAGCATTAAGTCCATATTCAATGAAAATATTTTTCTTATATAATTTAAAATTTGTATTTCCATAACATGCAGCAAGTAAAAGGAAAAACTGATTTCTCCTGCTAACACCATGTATTTATTTGACAAAAACTGGGTGATTATACTTTTGTTCTGAGCAACATGAGACAGTGCAAAAGTTAAAATAATTGCTGCCATAGGCACCCAGTAGTAAATTGAATACCTGTAACTTATATCTATTTTATTATGAAATATAAAGAATAAAATAAAAAGTAAAATAGCCCCTAATTCAAATATAACTATAGGTTGCTTAATTTTGGAATAGCCCACTTTTACTTTTTCAAAAATATCAAACAGGATAATACCGAGTAAGAAGTCAGAAAAACGTACATATGGTGAAATATATAACCAATAGTGATCCTGATTTTTATCGAGCTGAATATTTAGAATCAAAATACCTATAAGATATAATATAAAAATATAACTTCTGATTTTTTCAGAAATCAAAAATGCAAATGGAAACAGCAGGTAGAAGAACATTTCATCAGAGATACTCCAGGAAGGAGAATTCAATGAGAAATGGATCTCTTCTGAGGTAAAAAAACTTTGTATCAGAAAAACATGCTGTATTAAATATTCCCAGCCCTTTCCAGACTGAGCAAAAGTTAATAAAAATACCAGTGCTGTTGTGGCAATATGTACTGGATATATTCTGGCTAGACGAGAAATATAAAATTCTCTTTTTGAAATATTTCCGATTAAAAACTTTTCTTTATAATTATAGGCTAAGATAAATCCACTCAAAATGAAGAAAAAGCTGACCCCTAAAAAGCCTTCGTCAAAGATACTATTAAAAATATTGGCATAATCTGTTTCTTTTAGAAAAGCCAAATGACTCAGAAAAACAAAAAGTGCGAAAAACATACGCAATGATGTAAGCGGCTTAATCACGTCATATATCTCCTTAATATTTATTATTATTTTAATTCTATCTTCTGAAGCTTATTCTTTTGCAAGGCCTTCATTCTAATGAATTAACTTTAATTTTATTCTTTTGTGATCTGCTCAACCAAATTCTGATCTACTTCATTTAGAAACTGGTCGTAATTACGAATGTAATCACTTTCATCATAGTAATCACTTGCTAGTACCAAGAGGATGCAATCTTCTGAAAAATCATGCATCTCATGCCAAATCATAGGTGGGATTAATAATCCTTTATTAGATTGAGCGATTAAAACTTCCTGTTTTTCTTTGCCATTATCCATCAGCATTTTACAGCTTCCTTGAATTCCAAAAGCAATCTGTTGAAGTTGCTTATGTGCATGGAATCCGCGTGGAACATCAGGTTGAGCACCAGCAATATAATAAAGTCGCTGTATACTGAAAGGTATATTCCGATTGGCTTCTGCGACGACCAGACTGCCACGGTGATCTCCCAGGTTAGGTAATTCAATCCACTCAATTAAATTCATGCTCATTACCCCACCAAAGAAATCAGATATTGACCGTAGCCATTTTTATGCATGGTGTGGCCAATCGCTAAAACCTGTTCTTTGCTCAACCATCCATTATTTAAGGCGATTTCTTCCAGGCAAGCAACTTTATAACCTTGACGCCTTTCAAGCGTTTCAACAAATTGAGCCGCTTCAAGCAAACTTCCCTGGGTACCTGTATCTAACCAGGCAAATCCACGTCCCAGTAATTCAACATTTAGGTCACCACGTTCCAGATAAGCTTGGTTAATTGAGGTAATTTCCAGCTCACCCCGTTCAGAGGGTTTGACCTGTTTGGCAATCTGGATGACATCATTGTCATAAAAATATAAACCTGTCACCGCAAAGTTAGATTTTGGATTTTTGGGTTTTTCTTCGATTGAGATTACCCGTTGCTGTTCATCGAACTCTACGACACCAAAGCGTTCAGGATCTTTCACTTGATAGCCAAATACTGTTGCACCTTTTTGTCGTGCTGCGGCCTGACGCAACATCGGTGTAAAACCTTGGCCATAAAAAATATTATCGCCTAGTACCAGACATACATTGCTTTGACCAATAAATTTTTCACCCAGGATAAAGGCTTGTGCTAGGCCATCAGGACGAGGCTGGATCGCATAACTCAGCTCCATGCCAAATTGCGAACCATCCCCTAATAAGCGCTTAAATCCTTCAATATCTTCTGGTGTGCTGATCACAAGGACTTCACGAATACCGGCCAACATTAATACAGATAAGGGGTAATAAACCATTGGTTTGTCATAAATTGGAAGTAACTGTTTTGAAATTCCTTTAGTAATAGGATGCAAACGTGTACCTGAGCCGCCCGCCAAGATAATCCCTTTTGTCGTTCTTAACATTATACTGCCTCCCCTAAACGTTCACGCTGATAAGAACCATCCTGAACATGTTGACACCATTCCAGATTATTCAGATACCATTGCACCGTTTTCCGGATACCTGTATCAAAGGACTCTTGTGGCTTCCAACCCAGTTCGCGCTCGATTTTTGAAGCATCAATCGCATAACGCAAATCATGACCTGGCCGATCGTTAACAAAAGTAATGAGGCTTGCATAAGTTTTTCCCTCTGGACGAGGCTTGAGCTCATCCAGAATTTTACAAATGGTTTTAACTACCTCAATATTCTGTTTTTCATTATGCCCCCCGATATTGTAGGTTTCCCCCACGATGCCTTTAGTGGCAACCTGATATAAAGCACGCGCATGATCTTCTACGAAAAGCCAGTCCCGGATCTGTTGACCATTGCCATAAACCGGCAATGACTTACTATCCAAGGCATTTAAAATCATCAAAGGAATTAACTTTTCAGGGAAGTGATAAGGGCCATAATTATTTGAACAGTTCGTAACTACGACTGGCAAACCGTAGGTTCTATGCCAGGCTCGAACCAAATGATCCGAACTGGCTTTACTCGCTGAATAAGGTGAGCTTGGTAAATAAGGCGTAGTTTCAGTAAATAAGTCTGTTGTACCTTCTAAATCGCCATATACTTCATCTGTTGAAATATGATGGAATTTGAATCTAGACTTTTTAATCGTAGATAGATTCTGCCAATACTTTCGAGCTACTTCTAATAAGGTGTAAGTTCCCACAATGTTTGTATTAATAAACTCTGCCGGACCATCAATCGAACGGTCTACATGAGACTCTGCAGCCAGATGCATAACAATATCTGGCTGAAACTCTGAGAATAATCGGGTTAAAGATACATGGTCGCAAATGTCAGTTTGTGCGAATTGATAACGGGGATGATCCGATACAGAAATAAGTGATTCCAGATTACCTGCATAAGTTAACTTATCAACATTTAATACATGATGTTCAGTCTCGTTAATGAGATGCCGAATGACGGCAGATCCAATAAAACCGGCCCCACCGGTTACCAATATATTCATCACCATTTTGATTATCCTTTAATATTTTTTATTTTACTTTTCACAAATTATTTTTAATATATCGATGCTGTCTAGGCACGTCTATTTTTATTGATTTGTCTATAAGATATATTAATTTTATTACACAAACCACCCATAGAACAGCTAATCATCAAATGTCGTTACATTTTAAAAATCCGGATAATTTTTTTTAAACATAATCCATCTGATATAGGCTTTTAGTTTTCAGATAATTTTCCACTAATATTAATTTAACAATCACCTAAACTAATTAAATATTATTTTAATTAACAACAGATTATTTTGATTACTATAAAAATAAATTATTTTAAAATCCATTAAAATATAATTGAATATTAATAAAAATCAATGATCTAAAAAACCTTTAGATTAGATAAAAATTATATGAAAATACTTTTCTATTTTAATTTTAGGGCTTAATTCCTTCTATCCGTGAAGAACAGTACTTATTTAAAAATAACAATTGGAAACAATTAATATTCTTATGTCATCTTAAGCAATTCACTATATCTCTACAGCTTATTTAATCACGGTTTCACGTCTATTTTCGTCAATCTTACAGTTAAATTTCAGCTTAGACTTATTAAATTGACTTAAGAATAGCTATAGACAAGGTATGTGATCTATTATATTTTTTAGACGTTAATCACATAAACCAAATTCAAAAAAATTAATAATTATTAATAAATACCAATTCTGAACATATAAAAACAAAGGGGTTTCAAGTGAACTATAGACACCTTTTAGGTACTTTTACCTTAAGCCTATCTCTGGTTGGATGTGCAGCAACATCCGGCTTTCAAACGTATGATTTACCGACAGAAGGAATCTATCAAACTGAACTGGGAACTCCAGTCAATCTGGTGAAACTGACTCAGGATACATTACCTGTAGTACAGTCTGCGCAAACGCATAATCTCAGTCATTATGCTCCTCTATTTCAGACTGAGGTGCAGGATTACCGCTTGAATCCGGGAGATATTTTATCTTTCCAGCTATGGGCTTATCCCGAAATTAGTGCCGTTCCTACAGCCAGCGACAATAACAATGGTTATCAGATTGACCGGAATGGTTATATCCAGTTTCCATTCATCAATCGTTATAAAGCAGCCAGAAAGACCCTTCCACAAGTTAATCAGGAAGTACGCCGTCTGTTAATTCCTTATTTGAATAATCCGGATGTGGTCGTGAGAGTAATTTCCTATCAGGGACAGCGGTATTCAGTAGTAGGTAACGTGAAATCAGCTGGACAATTTTATCTGACTGATCAGCCGGTAAGTGTGTATACGGCGCTGGGCCTAGCTGGCGGGATTAATGAGCAAGGTGATTCCACTTCAATCCAGCTCGTACGCCAAGGTGTGACCTATGATTTGAACACGATTGCTTTGGAAAAAGCGGGTTATTCCTTACATAAGCTATTGATTCAACCCAATGACACCCTGTATATCAGTCCTCGGGAAAACCAGAAAATCTATGTCATGGGTGAAGCCGGCACCAATAAACCATTACCTATCCGTGACCAAGGCATGACACTTGCTGATGTACTGGGCGAAAGCGAAGGGATTAATCCATATTCTGCCAATCCGAGTCGGATTTATGTCTTGCGTGGCAATTCTGACAACAAGATGACTGAAATCTATCACTTAAGTCTAAAAAATCTGGGAGATTTTGGTCTGGCTAAACAGTTCAAGATGAATAGTAACGATATTGTCTATGTTGATGCTACCGGTCTGACCCGTTGGGAGCGTGTAGTGAGCCAGATTCTTCCATTTTCATATGTCGCTGGTTCAGCTATACGATAGGTGAAAGTATGAAAATTAAAAATCTTTTAGCAATCTGTTTTGGACATGTTGATCATCAATCAATAGCTAAACATTTATTTATAAGATCTACCCGTACTTTCAGATTAAATCTATAAGGTTGGGTCATTGAAATAATGACCGGGACTAGCAATAAAAACACTATTTTTAATTCCTCCATGGACTTCACCTGCAACTCCATGGTGCTCAAAAACCGAATATGAAACAGATTAAATTAAAGACAACATTATTCTGATCATAATCAGAATGTCTGGTCTTTAGCGGACTCGACATACTCAGAGAGGATAAAAAACAGAATATTGAGGATCCTTTCTCGCAGGGGCAGCAAGTCATTGATGCAGTTTTTTGAATTAATTCGAAACAGCATCAGCGACTGGAAAAATCACTTTTAAACTTTTAGATAGTAAAATTATGAACAAAAATAACAATACCGATAATATGATTGACCTAAAAGGGGTGTTCTTTTCCCTGCTCGCGCAATGGAAGCTCATCCTGCTATGTGGTTTGCTCAGCCTGATTGTAGTGCTGCTTTACATACGTACCGCAGCGATTAACTATAAGGTTGATGCAATCGTCCAGGTCGAAGAAAGTAGAGGCTCATCAGCTGCTTTACTTGGCAGTCTGTCCAGCATTGTGAGTCAGATGTCTTCATCCAACGCCGAGATTGAGGTTTTAAAATCACGCACGATTCTCGAATCCGTAATTGACCGTTTAAATCTGGATCTGCATATTGCCAGCACTGAAGACTCTTTTATCAACCGTTTAATTCAAGGCAGAACTTCTCAAACTGAATATCAGACCAAAACTGTACGCTTTAAAGATGGTCAAAAAAGCTTTGATATCCGTCAGTTTGAAGTTCCTGTAGCCTATCTGGATAAAAATCTGCTGCTAAAATTTCAACAACAGAGCTTTAGCCTGATCAATCCACTGACTGAAGAAATTGTTTTTCAAGGCGCACTGAACCAGCCGGTTGAGGCTAAAGCTGCACAAGGCGACTGGAAAATTGCCATCTTTACTCAAGATAATCTCGATAATAGCTATCAGGTGAAAAAGCTCTCATTGCCTGCAGCGATCGATTCTATTCTTGCCAATTATACGATTACAGAAAAAGGTGATCTGAGCGGCGTTTTGCAACTTCGCTATCAGGGTCAAGATAAACAGCACATCACTAAAGTCCTGAATACGATTTTAGCAGTTTACAGCCAGCATAATATTACACGCCGTTCAACAGACACTGCACGAACACTGGCTTTCCTGGATGAACAATTGCCGGATTTAAGGAAACAGCTTGATGATGCAGAGTCTGCCTTCAATCGCTTCCGCCAAAAATATAATACTGTTGATATCACCAGAGAATCAGAATTATATTTAAATCAGAGTGTTAATTTAGAATCACAAAGAGCACTACTTGAACAGAGACAGGCGGAAATAGGTGCAAAGTATGCAGCTGCTCATCCAGCCATGCGTGAAATTACAGCCCAACTTCGCGTAGTGAATGGCAAGATTCGTGAATTAAATTCAACACTTAAAAATATTCCAGAGATTCAACGCCAGTATTTACAACTGTCTCGTGACGTTGAAGTGAAACAGCAACTGTATACCAATCTGGTAAATTCTTATCAGCAACTGCGTGTTGCTAAAGCGGGTGAAAGCGGTAATGTTCATATTATTGATACCGCACTTGAGCCAGTTGACCAGATTCAACAAAAACAGCCTCTGATTTTATTTTTAACCTTCTGCTTCGGTATTTTCCTTGGTATCTTGGTGGCCTTGTTCCGTAACATGCTACGTTCTGGGGTGAAAGATAGTAGTCAGATCGAATACCAGCTGGATCTTCCAGTCTATGCCAATATCGCTCATTCGACTGTTCAGAAACCTGGTCTGAAATTACTGAAAAAGAAAAAAATGCCTTTCTTATTGGCACTGAAACACAGTGATGATATGGCAGTTGAAAGTTTAAGAAGCATTCGTACAGCAAGTCACTTTGCCCTGACTCAGGCTAAAAACAATATCATGATGATTTCAGGGCCAGCACCAAAAGTTGGAAAATCTTTTGTTGCCAGCAATCTGGCAGTCATCATGGCAGAAAAAAATAAGCGTGTACTGATCATTGATGCAGACCTGCGCCGTGGTCATATACACAAATATTTTAATCTGGATAACCAGTATGGATTAACCGAATATCTGAATGAACACGTGTCTTTGGATAAAGTGGTACAAACCACCAATGTGCCGAACTTAAATGTCATCAGCTGTGGGGAAAATGCAACTAATCCAGCCGAGCTTCTGAATTCAGAACGCTTCCAGGAATTGTTGCAAAAACTGATTCCTTACTATGACCATATTATTATTGATACTCCACCGGTACTGGCTGTTACAGATGCGATCATTGTATCCCGATATGTCGGACTCAATCTGGTTGTAGCACGCTATGCAAAAACCCAGATGAAGGAACTGGCACTTACAGTAAACCGCTTTAAACAGGCTGGCAGTACTGTCAATGGTCTGATCCTGAATGATATCCAGCGTTCAGCAGGTGGCAGCTATAGCTATGATTATACGTATAGTTATAAGCCGAAAGCCAAAACCAGCTAATCTGATAGCTCCTAAAAAAACCAGCAATCATTGCTGGTTTTTTTTTATTTTTGAGCCATACCAAATACCGGTATTCACTTGCTAAAAAACCACCCGTTCTACAAGATTTCTTAAAATTTTCTGCTAAGATGGACTGAACCTCAACGATAACATTAGATTGGACAAATACATGAGTAAGGCCTTACCGATTGCCGTCGCTGTTCTTTTAGGCGGTGCCGCGCTAGTACCTGTTTACTATGCAACTCAAAACCCTGCTACTCAAACTACAAAAGCATCTAAAGATGCCTCTGCTGTGTCTAAAATCAGCTATGCACTCGGTTATGAAGTGGCGCATCAGACTCCTCCTGAGCTGGACATTAACAGTTTTGTGACCGGTGTACGTGAAGGACATGCGCGTTCTGCACCTGCCTATACGGAAGAAGAATTACAGGCAGCTTATGAGCAATTCCAGAAAGAAATGCAACAAAAGCAGCTTGATAGCGCAAAACAGGCTCAAGCTTCAAGTGATACTTTCCTAACTGAAAATGCGAAAAAAGCAGGTATTAAAACAACTGCTTCCGGCTTACAGTACCAAGTCACTAAAGAAGGTACAGGTAAACAGCCAAAAGCCTCTTCAATTGTGAAAGTGCATTACACTGGTAAACTGGTAGATGGCACCGTATTTGACAGTTCGGTTGAACGTGGCGAGCCGATTGAGTTTCCACTCAATCAGGTCATTCCAGGCTGGACTGAAGGTCTGCAACTGATGAAAGAAGGCGGTAAAGCGACCCTGTATATCCCATCTAAACTCGGTTATGGTGAACAGGGCGTGCCAGGTACGATTCCTCCACACAGTACTTTGATTTTTGATGTGGAACTCATCGAAGTAAAATAATCCACGAAAAGGAGAGCAACGCGCTCTCCTTTATTTTGAGAATGAATCATGAAAATACAAATAAGTTTGATGGTTTTACTGCTGAGTTCTGGCAGTTTGTTTGCTAAAGAAGTCACCAATAAAAGCCCTGAGGCTGAACAGGTCGGCTACAGCTTTGGTTATCTGATGGGAAAAAGTAATGCAGATTCCTTACAAGGCATTGATCTGGATGCCTTCAGCGCCGGTTTAAAAGCTGCAGCCGCGGGGAAACAGGCGACTTTAAGTGAAGAAGACATGGCGCGGGTCTTGACCCAGTTTAAGCGTCAGGCTGAAGCCAAAGAGCTGATTACCCTGAAAAAACAGGCGGATGAAAATGCCAAAATTGGTCAGGCTTTTCTGGCTGAAAATGCAAAAAAACCGGGGATAAAAACCACAAAATCAGGTTTACAATATCAGATTCTTCAAGAAGGAAAAGGGAAATCGCCGAGCGCAAATAGTAATGTCCGCGTACATTATGAAGGCCGTTTGATCGATGGTACCGTTTTTGACAGTTCGATTGCCCGCCAGCAGCCAGTCGATTTCCGCACCACCCAAGTGATTACTGGCTGGACAGAAGGCTTACAATTGATGAAAGTCGGTGCTAAATACCGCTTCTTTATCCCTGCTGATCTGGCCTATGGACAGATTGGTTCGGGAGATATCATTGAACCAAATAGTACTCTGATCTTTGATATCGAATTACTGGAAATTATTAAATAAAAATTCCTTTAATTGTAAAAATTAAAAAGAGAGACAAATTATTTGCCTCTCTTTTTTTGTACTGATGAGAAACGAATTAGTTGGAGCTTTTCATGCATATTCATAGCAGTTTTGCTATTTTATAGTTTAATCAAAATATTCAACAACAATAGAGGACTTCAGCATGGCAGCAATCAAGACCCGCGAAATTCAATATACGGCTCAGGATGGCAGCACTTTGATTGGTTATTTTGCCGCACCGGAAACTGATGTACCTGTAGCAGGTGTTATCGTGGCACCCGAATGGTGGGGCCGCAATGACTATACTGAACAGCGTGCCCGTGAACTAGCGGAACATGGTTATGCCGCGCTGGCAATTGATATGTATGGTGACAAGAAAGTAACCACTAGCTCTGATCAGGCCTATCAATGGATGATGCAGACTTTCGAAGATCCGGACACTATCGTGAACCGTGCGAAAGCTGCTTTAGATACTTTGGCGGCACAGGATGAAGTCAATCCGGAAAAACTGGCTGCGATTGGTTTCTGCTACGGTGGTAAAGTTGCTCTGGATCTGGCTCGCTCAAATGCACCGTTAAAAGCTGTAGCTACTTTCCATGCCAACCTATCTCCTAAAGCACCTGCACAGGAAGGCCAGGTACAGGCAGAAATTCTGGTCCTACATGGTGAAAAGGACAGTATGGTGAGCCTGGATGATGTTGCCAGCTTTAAAGAAGAGATGCAGGCGGCTAAGGTCGAGCATAATGTGATTGTATTTGAAAATGCCAAGCATGGATTTAGTAACCCGCTTGCAGATGAGCGCGCCAAGGCCAATGGTGTAGATCTAGGCTACAATGCTGAAGCAGAAAAACAAAGCTTGGCTGCCATGTATGAATTACTGGCACGACAACTCGCTTGATAACAGATAAATTGATCTGGCTCATAATCGGGCCAGGTCATACCTGAAAAAAATAAATTCAATGAAAGGAGCCAATATCATGACTGAAAATAACTGCCCGTACTGTAATTTTGACGAATACGATATTCTGGCTAAAAATGATTTTGCTGTCGTGTTACCTGAACCGAACTCGCTGTCCAAAGGACATTATGTAGTTACTCCATTACGTCATGTGGCTTCATTTTTTGAAATCACAGATAAAGAACGTAAAAGCATGATGTCCTTACTTGAACAAGCACGTAATGAACTGCAACTACGCTATCAACCTTCCGGTTTCCATATTGGGTTTAATGATGGCGAAGTATTTCAGGAAAAATCAGAGCATTTGCACATTCATATTATCCCGCGTTATGAAGGCAAGGTATTAAAGCTGGATGCACGCTGGGGCATTGAAGAATAAGAATTTAATTTTTTTACTGAGTGAATGCTTTTCGAAGTGTTCACTTGTCCCTTCCATTTATTCATTTTTACTCTTGCAGTCTCGCTGTTTTAGCAGACTTTTCATCTTTTAGCTGAGTCTCTTCAGTTATACTAAGCCTCGTTTTCCAGTTTGTTCTATTTTCATGTTTGTGTTTTCAGATGCCCTTTTAGAATGGTTTGATGTGCATGGCCGCCATGATTTGCCGTGGCAAGTGGCCGATGATCCCTATAAGGTCTGGGTCTCTGAAATTATGCTACAGCAGACTCAGGTCAAAACCGTGCTGCAATATTTTGAGCGGTTTATTCAGCGTTTTCCGACGGTACAGGATCTCGGTACAGCTTCCTGGGATGAGGTTGCGCCCTATTGGGCGGGGCTGGGCTATTATGCGCGTGCCCGTAATTTACATAAGGCAGCCGGTATTGTGGCAAGTCAGGGCCATTTCCCGAGGAGCCTGGAAGAATGGATCGCCCTGCCCGGCATTGGCCGCTCAACCGCGGGAGCCTTAATGTCTTTGGGTTTACGTCAGTACGGCGTAATCATGGATGGCAACGTCAAACGGGTGCTGGCACGGTTTTTTGGGATCGAAGATGATCTGTCTAAACCAGTACATGAACGTGCCTTGTGGGAGCTTGCTGAACAACTCTGCCCGGTTGATCGGAATCATGATTATACCCAGGCGATTATGGATCTCGGTGCGACTGTCTGTACTCCAAAAAAGCCTTTATGCCTGTATTGCCCAATGCAGCAACATTGCAAGGCACATCAGCAGGGTCTGGAAAATGAATTGCCCTTTAAAAAAGCCAAAAAGCCGGTACCGGTCAAAGCAGCTCAAGTGCTGTTGATCCAATCAGGTGATGAATGGCTATGGCAGCAACGTCCTAATAGTGGTCTTTGGGGTGGGCTTTGGTGTCTGCCAATTATTGAAGACACTCATGCATTTGAACAACTGTGCCAGCAACTGGGTCTGAAGAATCTCGTACAAAAGACCCAGATCAGCCACAGTTTTACCCATTTTACCTGGCAGCTTGAAGCCATGGTTTTTGCAGTCGATGAAGATCAGCAGGAACATCTGGCGATTGAGTTACAGGGCTTCTGGATGAACCCGGAAACTGCAGTCAATGCAGGTATTCCAACCGCCATGAAAAAATTGATTTCTACCGTAAATTTATGACATAGTCTGGAACAAGAAGAATCAACTGGCCTCATTTAAGGATAAATATTTTGCGCCATTCTCTTGCGTTTGTCGGGCTTTCTTTGGTGATGTTATTTCTGGTGGCGTGTAGTAGCGCACCGAAACATCCTTCTGCGGTTCAGCTTAATCCGGCATTGGTCAAAAAACTGAATCATATGCGTATGCCCTCTTCTCTGCCGATTCCGGTAGATCGGGTCCAGGCTCGTGAATTGAAAGATACTTGGGGAGCTTCGCGTAGTAGCGGCCGTTTGCATGAGGGCATTGATATTCTGGCTCCACGTGGAACCAAGGTTCGTAGTGCGACGCCTGGTCTGATCGCAGATTTACGGAATAACAATTTGGGTGGTAAAGTAGTCTGGATTCTGGGTCCAGGCGGCACTTGGCATTATTATGCACATCTGGATGGTCATAAGCGTGGCCTGAAAGTCGGTAACTATGTCAAAAAGGGCGATGTCATTGGTTATGTCGGTAATACTGGCAATGCCCGCCATACCGCGCCACATCTGCATTATGGTCTCTATTTAAATGGTAAGGGCCGTGGTGTCGTTAACCCTTATCCATATTTACGTTAATTTTAGGAAGTTTACATGTCAGAAGCGTTGATCAACCGTCTGGTCGAATTTGCAGAATCAGGCAATCAACAGAAAATCGTGCTCAATGGCCAGACCTATCAGGGCTGGATCATGGAAATTACTGAAGAGGCGCTTCTGATCAGTACCGGTTATGCCGACAAAAGTGGTAAGGATATGTGGATCCAGTTCAGTGATCTGCAGCAGGCAGAACTGTCCTACTGGGATAATCAGCAAGATCAGTGGACGACATTTAAATTATAAGATAATCAAAAGGAGCATCCCTTGACGATCCAACGCTGTGGCTGGTGCTCTGATGATCCCCTCTATACTGCCTACCATGATCAGGAATGGGGACAGGCGCTGCATGATGAAAAACGCCTGTTTGAAATGCTGTGTCTGGAAGGTCAGCAGGCCGGTTTAGCCTGGATTACCGTACTCAGAAAACGTGAATCTTATCGGAAACATTTCTTTCAATATTCTATTGAAACGATTGCTTCTTTTACAGATGAGCAACTCACCGCAAAACTGCAAGATGCTAGTCTAATCCGGCATATTGGTAAACTGACTGCAATTCGCGATAATGCCCGGGCCTGGCAACAGCTTAAATCTCAAGAGATTGATGTGGTCACATGGTTATGGTCCTTTGCCCAGCAGCCCCGATTGAATAATGATGTGGCAGATTATCACCAGGCTCCGGCACAAACCATTGAAAGCCAGAACATGTCCAAAGCCTTAAAAAAAGCAGGCTTTAAGTTTGTCGGTCCTACGATCTGTTATGCCTTTATGCAGGCAGTCGGCATGGTCGATGACCATGAAAATCACTGTCACTTTAAAACAATATCCTCCCATTCAAATAAGAGCTGAACCTATGTCCAATAATACTATTCACGCTTACGCCGCAATGTCTGCGGGTGCCGCCCTGGAACCTTATCAATTTGATGCGGGTGAACTTCAGCCGCATCAGGTCGAAGTGAAAGTTGAATACTGCGGCCTATGTCATTCTGATATTTCAGTACTCAATAATGACTGGAGATCTTCAGTATATCCTGTGGTGGCCGGACATGAAGTGATTGGTACCATTACGCAACTGGGTTCTGAAGCTAAAGGTCTAAAAGTAGGTCAACGTGTCGGTATTGGCTGGACTGCGGAAAGCTGCCAACATTGTGATTCCTGTATTTCAGGTCAGCAAGTGCTGTGTACCGGTGGTCAGGTTGCAACCATCGTCGGTCATGCAGGCGGTTTTGCGGATAAAGTCCGTGCTGGCTGGCAATGGGCAATTCCCTTACCTGAAGATCTGGATCCGGAAAGTGCCGGTCCCCTGCTCTGTGGCGGGATTACCGTATTTGATCCGATTCTGAAACATCAGATTCAGGCTATTCACCACGTTGGTGTCATTGGTATTGGCGGTTTGGGACATATGGCGATCAAGCTGCTGAAAGCTTGGGGTTGTGAAATTACTGCCTTTACTTCAAATCTGGATAAAACTGATGAACTAAAAGCCATGGGTGCAGACCATGTAGTAAATAGTCGTGACCCAGCAGCGCTTAAACTGCTTCGTGGTAAATTTGATCTATTAATGAGTACTGTGAATGTCACATTGGACTGGCAGGCTTATTTATCAACACTGGCACCAAATGGCACGGTACATATGCTGGGCTTACCACTGGAACCCATGCAAATTTCTGCAGGTTCACTGATTGGTGGTGCTAAATCAGTGACTGGCTCGCCAACAGGTTCACCAGCAGCTTTACGTCAGTTATTGAAATTTGCAGCACGTAAAAATATTGCGCCACAAATTGAGTTATTCCCAATGTCGGAAATTAATACTGCGATTGAACGTCTGCACTCAGGCAAAGCCCGTTACCGGATCGTACTGAAAGCCGATTTCTAATTTGTCCTAATCATTAGTAAATCTAGATCTGCCCCTAGCCTCATGTTAGGGCAGATTTTTTTTATGGCTGTATTTGCAAATAATTGGTTTATAAATATTTAGCCAGCTTCTGAGCCAGAAATTCAATAAATAGATGTACCCGTTTAGGCAAATGCTCCTGACGGTAATAGACCGCATGAATTTTTTGATAATGCAGCTCAATCTGCTCTTCAAATAGCGCCTCTAAACGACCCGCCTGTAAGTCGTCCTCGACCAGAAAGCGTGACAGACAAGTAATACCAACCCCATATAAAGCCAATTGACGAACCGTTTCCCCATTGGGTGCTCTAATCTTTGGCTTTACAGTGATAGGTTCGCCATTTAGCCGTACCGGCCAGGTGTTCAAATGCGTAGGCTGACTAAATCCCAGTAAAGTATGCTCCGATAAATCTGCCACTGATTGCGGTCTGCCCTTTTGCTGTAAATATTCAGGGCTAGCCACAATATACAAACGGCTGCGGCATAATAATTTGGCATGCAGGCTGGAATCATGCAGTTCTCCAAAACGGATCGCGATATCGGTTTTATGTTCCAGCAGATCAATCACTTGATCATGATTATTCAGTTCAATTTCAATCTGGGGATAGCGCTGCATAAATTCCTGAATTAGCGGCACGATTACATGCAGCACAAAAGGTGTCGCTGAATCAACCCGAATCAATCCTGACGTATCAGTATCTGATTTCAGCAAAGCATCTTCAGCTTCTGCCAAATCATTGAGAATTTTGCGCGCCTTTTCTAGAAATAGCTGGCCCTCTTGAGTCAGTTTCAGCTTACGTGTTGTTCTTTCTAAAAGAGTGACATTTAATTTATTTTCCAGACGTTGCAGCGCCCGACTGACACCCGAAGTGGTTTGCCCCAAACGTTCTGCCGCCATGACGATAGAACCACTATCCACAATAGTGACAAAAGCCTGTAATTCTTCAATCGTCGATTTCATTTGTCACTCTTTTATTGATTTTCGGTCAATAATATTTTGCAAATTCAGCTATTTTTTCGCAACAATAAAAAGTACAAAATATTCAACATCGAAAATACTTAAAGATTAAAGCTATGAATATTGTTCCTCAATTTGGTATCGGTACCTTTCGCCTGTCTGGACAGACCGTCATTGATTCAGTCAAAACAGCATTGGAAGTCGGTTATCGCGCCGTAGATACGGCACAGATTTATGCCAATGAAGCGGAAGTGGGTCAGGCTATTGCAGAAAGCCAAGTTAATCGTAACGAGCTGTTTATTACTACCAAAATCTGGACAGATCATTACGCACCAGACAAATTAATTCCAAGCCTCAAAGAGAGTCTGCATAAATTGCGTACCGATGCAGTCAATCTGACGCTCATTCACTGGCCTGCACCTCGCTTAGGCGTTCAAGTTCCTGAGCTGATGCAGACTTTATTAGAAGCCAAACAGCAAGGTCTGACCGAGCATATCGGTGTGTCTAATTTCAATATTGAGCTAACCCAACAAGCCATTGATAGTATTGGTCTGGAGCATATCGCCACCAACCAGATTGAACTCAGTCCTTATTTACAAAATCAGCGTCTGGTCAATTTCCTACAAGCAAAGAATATTGATGTCACCTCTTATATGACACTGGCTTATGGCAAAGTACTGAATGATCCTGTCCTGCAAGGGATTGCTGCCCAGCATCAGGCTTCGACAGCACAAATTGCATTGGCCTGGGCCTTACAAAAAGGCTTTGCGGTGATTCCATCTTCAACCAAACGTGAACATCTGCTTGCCAATCTGGCAGCGCAGGAGATACAGCTGACCCAGGAAGAAATGGCCTTGATCAGTACCCTGGAGCGTAATGGTCGCGAAGTCGATCCGGACCAGCTTGCACCTATCTGGGACTAAGCAGAAACCATGAAAATTAATTTTCCTTTGCTTGCACTGGCGGTTGGCGCTTTTGCAATTGGTACCACTGAATTTTCTCCAATGGGTTTTCTGCCAGAAATCGCCCGTGATCTGGAGATTTCGATTCCTCGTGCCGGGATGCTGATCAGTGCCTATGCCTTAGGGGTGATGTTGGGTGCACCGCTAATGACCCTCTGGTTAAGCCGTTATTCCAAACGCAAGTCACTCATTTTACTGATGGCGATTTTTACGATTGGTAATATTCTGGCGACATTAGCGCCTAATTATCTGGGGCTGATGGGGGCGCGCATCATCACCAGCCTGAATCATGGTGCTTTCTTCGGAATTGGTTCGGTTGTCGCAGCCAGTGTTGTTGCGAAAGATAAACAGGCCAGCGCCGTAGCCATGATGTTTATGGGCCTGACCATTGCCAATATTGGCGGGGTGCCACTGGCAACATGGATAGGACAACACATCGGTTGGCGTATGGCTTTTCTGGGTATTTCCCTGCTTGGTTTGTTGACCATGTTCTCCCTATGGAAAGCCTTGCCTGAAGGCCAAAGCAGCCAGAAACCGGATGTAAGGCAGGAGCTGCAAGTCCTGACCCGCCTGCCTGTTGTTTTAGCTTTATTGACCACCGTAATGAGTGCGGGGGCCATGTTTGCTCTTTATACTTATATTGCGCCAAGTCTGCAAAGCTTTACTAAAGCCTCACCGGCATTGATTACTTTAATGCTGGTGTTGATCGGGGTAGGTTTCTCGATTGGTAATCATTTGGGTGGCAAGTTTGCAGATCTATCCTTAGATAAAACCTTGATTGGCTTTTTAATCTTGCTCATGCTGATGATGCTGCTCTTCCCGATTCTGGCAAGCACAGCTCTTGGCGCAGGTCTGGCATTAATCATCTGGGGTGCTGCTGCCTTTGCCGTAGTTCCACCTTTACAGATGCGAGTCATGTCCGTGGCTTATGATGCGCCTGGACTGGCTTCTTCGGTAAATATTGGTGCCTTTAACCTCGGGAATGCTTTGGGTGCGATTGCGGGAGCCAGTGTGCTAAATCTGGGACTTAGCTATAGTACGGTTTCATTTGCTGGTGCTGGGCTCAGTGCTGTTGCATTGCTTCTGGTTTTAATTCAAATGAAACTGGTTCCACAGCAAGATATGACTACGCAGCAATGCCCTTAAAACTTCTTTCATAAAAAAGTCCACCTGATGCGGACTTTTTTTATTGGTTATTTAACGTAAAGCTTCGGGTAACACAGGCGTTATCACAGGTTTAGCCAGTTCGGTTTTCATCTTTTGCAGCATCTGATAAGGCTGCTGCTGCACAAACATATTCACAAAGCTTAAAGGAATCGAACCTTCAGGATTGGCATAGCCATAAGTCGATACCTTGACCTTGTTATTGGCCAGTTTCTGGAAAGTCCAGTCTCCCTGATAATCAGTCAAACGTACATAATTCGGATTTAGGGCATACCCAGTCTGAATCGCTTTATTCTTAATGGTGATCTGACCATTTGCATCCTTGATCATTTTACCCTGCACAATCAGATCACGATCTTTTAAAGGGAATGGAAAATCCAGCACCATATACAGGGTAAAATCACCTTTTTTATCATCACGCGACAGCACTTTGATACTGCCCATATAAGGCACCCATTTCACTGCATGATCAACATCCAGAATCAGAGAAACGGCATTCTCAATCGGAACATTGTAGGTGGTTTCGGCTTTATAGAGAAAAACGGGATTCCGCTCATCCTGATAGGTCCAGACTTTAATATTATTTTTATTAATGCTGAGCTTGGCATTCTGCACAGAGGTTGACTGTGCTGTAGCGGCAAAGGCTACAGCACACGCCATTAATATTAATTTCTTCATTCCATTGTCATCTTATTTTAGTTTTAAGTTATTTTTATATAGGATTTTGACGAAAATTTATACTTGAATATCGTTAAAACCAAGTACGTCCTTCATGTCATATTTACGTGCATCACGACCAACGACCCAAGCTGCTGCACGTACGGCACCGGCTGCAAAGTTCATACGGTTGGTAGCTTTATGTGTAATTTCAACGCGTTCGCCTTCCCCAATAAACATCGCAGTATGTTCACCGACGATATCACCGCCACGAATGGTCTGAAAACCAATGCTTTTACGTTCACGTGGACCCGTATGTCCTTCACGGTGATATACCGCATCTTTTTTCAGATCACGACCCAGTGCTCCAGCAATCGCTTCACCCATCATGAGAGCTGTACCTGATGGCGCATCCACTTTATGGCGGTGATGTGCTTCGATCACTTCAATATCGACCGTATCACCAAAGACTTTAGAGGCAAGTTCTAGCAGTTTGATCGAAACGTTCACACCAACCGAATAGTTCGCTGCATAGACCACTGGAGTTTCTTTTGCAGATTCATCCAGATAAGCTTTTTGTTCGTCATTCATACCAGTAGTACCAATCACGATCGCAACGCCATTTTTACGGCAGATTTTAAGATGATTCACCGTCGCAGCAGGCGCAGTAAAGTCGATCACCACGTCACAGTCTTTGACTACTTCTTCAAGATGGCCGACAACCTTTACACCTAGGCTCCCTACACCAGCCAGTTCACCGGCATCTGCGCCAATCAATGAGCTTTCAGGGCGCTCAACAGCTGCTGCCAATTGGTAACCGGCTTCTTTCACCGCCTGAATAAGGATGCGTCCCATACGGCCGCCTGCACCTAAAATCCCAATGCGTGGTGTCGCTGACATAATATAGTCCTGATGTTGATTCGAAATTGCTCTTACTATAGCAAAACTCGCTCATAACACTAAGATTGATCGCATAAAAATCAATGAAAAGAATTAAAGAAGGTCATGAGGGATTTTGATATGCAGTCCATATAAACAATAGTTTATGGACGAGTAAAAAAAAAAAATAATTCCATTAGAGGAATAATGATTAAATGGTTAGTCAGAGATAAACTTATTTAAAGAAGAATTCTAGTTAATAAGAATTAAATTTTAATTTTAAATAATTGAATTTAATAAAATAAAAAATATTTTCCCATACTACGTATTATCTTGATTTTTCATATTCAGATCATTTGTATTTAAGGGAAATATATTGAAACTCCAACTTGACCGCCTCAGCAATATAAGTATTACTGATATTATTGAATTAAATATCCATTATCGCGTACTGAAGCATATGCCTTTAGCGCATGGCATTATTTTCGATGAAACGCGATGGATTGCTTGGGTAAATGAAAGTATAAATCCATACTTTTTTAAATTTAGGAATGTTTAAGGATCAAGCATCAAGTAGTTGACCGACTTCCAAGCTGGTATATCCACGTTCTTTAAAGATCAATACAATCGCTTTTTTATAATCTTCACAAATAGATGTTTTATATTTAGTGATGAGTTGAATCTCGGAATTCAGCTCAAGGTCATTTTTTAAGGTCAAAACTTCGGTAGAGATCTTATTAAAAATCTTTAAATTAAACATACAGGCACCTGTTATCAGTTGTAGCGGCCCGACTACAACAAATACCTGCCTTAGCTCAGCTAGACACCCTTGGTCGCAAGGATTACAAATTAGAAAAAGTTCTGCAAGTTTTGAGGAATCGACAGATTAAATAACCTTCTAAATCCTTCCTATTTAGTAAGATTGTCAGCCTAAAAATTAATTTTATATATCAAATTCTTAATAATCTCATGATTGCTAAAAATTTAATAGAAATCAGTTTTTGTAACAATTCTTTTAATATTCCCGATTATTCACAATATTTTATTAGTTAAATGAATGGAAAGATCATTAATTCAGAATTTTCATATCCTGATGATGAGGTCTTAAAAGACAAAGTATTTTTTCTATTTGGCAAAGGTAAAACCAGACTCTTTGTACGCTTTGGCTCACATTAATCTCGGCCTTTTGCAGCTATCCAGAATACTGGAAGTTTCCTATGATGAACTCATCAGGAACAGGAAGTTCCAAACAAGAATAACAATAGATCAGCACAAGGACAGTAAGGTACGACAGGAGTTATACCGAGCGAACGCATACGAAAAACCCCGGCAGGATGCTGGGGTTTTTCTTTTAGTATTTAAACTAAATTTCATCCTTTAAATGTGCAAATATGTGATATACATCACATTAAAAAATCCATTTTCTTATATTTTTTGCCACTAGCTCAATTTTATGAGATTAATGATTAATCTTATATTTCAATTATTTAAATAACATAAAATTACATTAGTAAACATAAGTACACACAAAAAAACATCAATATCTACATTTTATGTCAACATTTTTGCCAAGTGTACTGAGTAGTACACTATTTTTAATACAAGGAAATTTATATGAAATTAGTTCAATTAACTTTTGCCGGGGTAGCGTTAATTGCTGCATCACAAACTTTTGCTGCTGAAGAAGTAGCACAAACAGCTCCTGCTGCAACTGAAACAGCTGCATCTGAAGTTCAAGCTGCTGAAGCACCTGCAAGTGAAGCTCCAGCATCAGAAGCTCAAGCCACTGAAGCGCAATAATATGACAGGATTTATATTTCTCTGCATGAGGGATATAAATCCTTCTTAAAAAGCTAATACTATTAAAAGAATAATTTTCTTATCATTTCTATCTAATAATTAACTCATACACCTTTCCCGAATTTAAGCCATAAAAAAAGACGCCTGAGCGTCCTTTTTTATCTATCCAGATCAGTCAAACAACCGATCAAAGAAAGATTTTTTCTTTGGAGAAGACTGGCTGCCCTCATCTTCCATGGTCGCTTGCAATTCTTTCAACAGTTCACGTTGACGCGCAGTCAGGTTCACCGGTGTTTCTACAACAACACGACAAAGCAGATCACCTTGCATGGTTGAACGTACTGGTTTCACGCCCTTACCACGTAGGCGGAACAGTTTACCAGTTTGCGTACCTTCAGGAATTTTCAGGCTGACACGACCATCTAGTGTCGGAATCTGAACTTCTTTACCCAAAGCCGCATCCGCAATTGAAATCGGCACATCCATATACAGATCTGCGCCATCACGCTGGAAGATTTCGTGTTCACGTACCACGACTTCAACGTATAGATCACCTGATTGGCCATCACGGATCGCTTCACCTTTACCAGTCAAACGTACGCGGTCGCCATTGTCCACACCGGCTGGAATAGTAACTTCCAAAGTTTGCTGACGGTCAGATACACCTGAACCATGACATTTATTACATGGATTCTTAATGATCTTGCCCTGGCCACGACAGGTACTACAGGTTTGCTGTACCGAGAAGAAACCTTGCTGCATACGTACCTGGCCGGCACCATGACAGGTTGGACAGGTTTCAACATCGTTCAGATTTTTAGAACCTTTACCATCACAGGCGTCACATGGTGCTGGTGCAGTAAAAGTAATGGTTTTCTTAACGCCTTTGACTGCTTCTTCAAGCGTCAATTCCATCACATAGCGTAAGTCTGAACCACGGCGTTGACGTTGCTGGCCACGGCCTCCCCCACCAAAGGCTCCACCGAAAATATCCCCAAACTGGCTGAAAATATCTTCCGCACTGAAACCACCAAAGCCGCCAGCACCACCGCCCATACCACCTTCAAAGGCTTGATGGCCCATACGGTCGTACATGCTGCGTTTTTCGCTGTCTGACAGAACTTCATACGCTTCTGAAGCTTCTTTAAACTTCTCTTCAGCTTCAGAATTGTCCGGGTTACGGTCTGGATGATATTTCATCGCCAACTTACGGTAGGCTTTTTTAATTTCATCATCACTAGCGGTTTTAGAGACGCCCAAAACCTCATAATAATCACGTTTAGCCATATCTGGCGATGCTCCTCACGGAATTCTATTTAATATTGACTGTGGTCTAAAATTGGGGTTAAACCCAGCTTTACAAGGGGAATTCTGAAAAAAATTGAAAGCTTAGAATACGGCTTTGTTTTGAGAAAATTTGAAGATACCTTTGAACCAGGCATTAATGAGGAAAATAATAGCAATAAAGCTGAATACCACACCTGCGACTGTGCAGGCTTTCACCCAAAGCTGGCTATCCCAGGCAAAGAAAAATAATGGAATGAACCAAAGCGCTGCAAAAATGGCGAGTACCGAATAAATTACAATATTGCGCATGATCCAGAGTGCCTGTGCCTGCAGCCAGACTTCAGCATAATCGATCTGGGTAATTTTACGTGCATACCAATAGGCGAATATGCCGCTCACCACTGTAAATAAGGCAAAAAACATGAAGACATAAGCCATCGCCACGGAACGTCGCATCTTGATGAGTGTGTCTTGAGTCATGTTTAATCAACCTTAGTGTACGGCCCAGCACAAGCGAGTTCCGCAGCAGTATGTCTTTTTTGAATTATTAAAAAATCAGGTACTACTATATTGAAATTTTCAATATTTCGCACCTGAAATTATGACAAATTTAAACAGAATTTAAACTTTTTTCACTTTAAACCATTGTGCATATAAGGCTGGCAGGAAAAACAGTGTTAATAGCGTTGCAACGATTAATCCTCCCATAATGGCAACCGCCATTGGTCCGAAGAAAATGCTTCTGGATAAAGGAATCATGGCCAGAACGGCAGCCAGTGCAGTCAGGACAATCGGACGGCAACGGCGCACTGTGGCATTGATAATGGCATTCCATTGCGATTCACCTGCCTGAATATCCTGTTCAATCTGGTCAATGAGAATCAATGAGTTACGCATGATCATGCCTGACAAAGCAATTGTGCCCAGCATGGCCACAAAACCAAAAGGTTTATTGAAAATTAACAGGAATAAGACCACGCCAATAATGCCCAATGGCGCCGTCAGGAAGACAATAAAGGCACGTGAAATACTTCTAAGCTGAATCATCAGCAAAGTCATCACCACTGCCAGGAACAATGGCATACCCGCATTCACTGAATTCTGCCCTCGCGCAGATTCTTCGACTGTTCCACCTACTTCAATCAGATAGCCACTTGGCATTTCTGCTCTGAGCTGCTCAAGTTGATCTTTCAACTTATTCACCACGGTTGCCGGTTGCAGTTGCGTCCGGATATCGGCCCGTACGGTAATGGTCGGTAAGCGATTCCGATGCCAGATCAGGCCTTCTTCAAAGCTATATTCGATCTTGGCAATCTGGGCCAAAGGAACTGAACTCCTATTTGTAGTTGGTACGGCCAGACTATTCAGTGAACCAACATCGACACGTTCAGCTTGATCACCCCGTAAACGGATTTCAATCAGTTCACGTTTTTCACGGTATTGATCAATCGCAGTTCCAGAAATTGAACTATTTAGAAAACTGGCCAAATCGCTACTGCTCACGCCAAGCTGACGGGCACGGTCCTGATCGATATCCAGTTTAATCACTTTACTTGGCTCGCCCCAGTCCAGATGCACATTAGTAGTATTCGGATTATCTCCGACCGTTGCTGCAACTTTCTGTGCCCATTGACGGACTAATCCCAGGTCTTCACCCGATACTCGGAACTGTAATGGATAGCCGACGGGTGGGCCATTTTCCAGCAGAGATACGCGGGTACGGGCTTCTGGTAACAGCACCCGAATCTGGTCGCTTAAGGATTTACGGATTTCATTGCGGTCTTCAAGTGATGAAGCCAATACCACAAACTGGGCAAAGCTGGCTTGCGGCAATTGCTGGTCTAATGGCAAATAGAAACGCGGTGAGCCGGTACCGACATAGACGACATAGTTATCAATCCCCTCCTGTTTAGACAGGAAGTTTTCAACTTTTTTCACCGCAGCCTCAGTCGCTTTTAATGAAGCGCCCTCTTCCAGTTTCAGATCTACCAGAATTTCGGCACGGTTCGATGGCGGGAAGAATTGTTTAGGCACCAGATTAAACATCAAAATGGATAGCACAAAAATCCCGACAGTCGACGCAATGACTGTTTTACGGTAGGTGACACAGATATTCACCCAGCGACGAAAGCTTTGATAGAACTTGGTTTGATAAGGATCATGATGTTCACCGGCATGATGCACCAGCGGCTCCGGTTCAGAGCGTTTGCGTAAACGCGCCCAGAGACGTTGATACCATGGCGCTCTCTGCACCAGATCCTTGTTAAAATCTGGCAGGAGTTTGTCACCCAGATAAGGTACAAACAGGACGGCTGCTATCCAAGATACCAACAGTGCCAGTGTCACCACCTGGAAAATCGAGCGAGTATATTCCCCGGTACTGGATGCTGCTGTCGCGATTGGCAGGAAACCGGCAGCAGTAATCAGGGTTCCGGTCAGCATTGGAAAAGCAGTCGTCCGCCAGGCATGACCGGCTGCCTGTAAGCGGCTAAAACCCTGCTCCATTTTGATTGCCATCATTTCAATAGCAATGATCGCGTCATCTACCAACAGGCCAAGTGCCAGAATCAGGGCACCCAGAGAAATCTTATGCAGACCGACATCAAACAGTTGCATCCCGGCAAAGGTCATCGCCAATACTAACGGAATCGAGAAAGCCACCACCAAACCAGTACGGAACCCGAGTGAGAAAAAACTCACCAAGAGAACAATAATCACGGCCTCGGCCAGAACTTTCATAAATTCATTAATACTGCGTTTCACTGCTACCGGCTGATCTGAAACTTTTTGCAGATCCATTCCTAAAGGCAAAGTTTTCTGCAAACGGGCAAATTCCTGTTCCAGATTTTTACCCAAGGCAATGATGTCACCGCCTTTACGCATCGATACGGCAATACCGATGCCATTTTCGCCCATAAAACGCATACGCGGTTGTGCCGGATCGGTAAAGCCACGATAAACCTCCGCCACATCACCAAGCTGGATAGTCTTGCCATTCACCAGTAAAGGCAGTTGCTGCAGTTCTTCGACATTATTCAGCGCACCACTGACCCGAACCTGAATCCGGTCAGAACCGGTTTCAAAAAAGCCAGCCTGAGTCATGGCATTTTGCTGCTGCAGTGCCTGCTGAATGGCAGTGACCGGAATACCGAGCTGGGTAGCTTTGGTGTTGGAGATTTCGATCCAGATTTTCTGGTCCTGCAGACCAATCAGTTCAACTCTGGCGACATCCTTGACTCGTTGCAACTGTAACTGTAAGCGGTCGGCATATTCTTTAAGCGTCGCATAATCGAAGTCATTGCCCTTGATGACATAGATATTGCCAAAGGTATCGCCAAACTCATCATTAAAGAATGGGCCTTGTACGCCTTGCGGCAATTCATGGCGAATATCATTGATTTTCTTACGAACGTTATACCAGACATCTGCGACATCCTTGGAAGCCAAAGAATCCTTGGCAATAAAAGTCACCATGGATTCCCCCGGACGGGAATAGGCCATGATCCGGTCATACTGTCCGGTAGTCATCAACTCTTTTTCAATCCGGTCGGTGACCTGTAAGGACACCTCCTTGGCACTGGCACCCGGCCAATAGGTCTGGATTACCATCACTTTAAAGGTAAACGGCGGGTCCTCACTTTGTGACAGTTTGGAATAGGATACGATGCCCACCAAACCGAGCAGGATCATAAAATACAGTACCAGACCTTTATTCTTTAAAGCCCATTCAGACAGGTTAAAATTCATATTTAACCCCCTGCCTGAATTTTCACACTACGGTTTTCACGGTCAATCGGATTGATTTTTTGCTGATCACGCAGTAGATAAACCCCACCAATCACCACATAATCATCAGCCTTTAACCCTCTGAGGACTGGCACAGAATCACGGCCATAAGCACCCAGCTGCACCGGCACTTTGCGGACGGTATGATCCGGCTTGACTACCATCACATAGGCTTGCTGATCGGTCGCTGAAACACTGGATAAAGGAACGCTAAGGATATTGTCCTGACTGTTCTGAAAGAACACCCGGGCACTCTGGCCGAGCTGAATCTGGCTATTACCTTCGCGTAAAGCCACTTTCACCCGGAAGGTACGCGATTGATCTGCTGCTGGTGAAATCTCACGAACAAAAGCGGTGAATTTTTCATTTGGTTTAGACCATAAAGTGACCCAGGCCGGTTGACCGGTTTTAATTTCGGAAATCGCCTGTTCAGGAACCCCAATCACGACTTCACGCTCACCGGCGATTGCCAGTTCAAAGGCAGCCTGCCCTACTGCAACGACCTGACCAATTTCGATATTGCGTGCAGTAATCACCCCATTTTTATTAGCAATGAGCTGGTTATAAGCGGTCTGGTTTTTAGCCGTATCATAATTAGACTGGGCCTGTTTCAGATTTGACGCGGCTGCCTTATATTGGTTTTCAATCGCATCATATTGCGAACGGCTCACGGCATTGGTGGGTAACAGCTGCTTGAAACGCTGTAATTCATCCTGAGCAATTTTACTGGCCGATTGAGCACTTTCCAGCTGGGCACGTGCTACATTTAATTGAAGTTGAGCATCTTTCACATCTAGGGTCGCCAAGACCTGCCCCACTTTTACCTGATCGCCCACATCGACAAAGCGCTGGGTGACCTGCCCGCCTACCCGGAACGCCAGTGCTGTTTGTTGACGTGCCTGGACATCACCGGCATAGCTTTTCAATTCCTGATGTGAAGTTTTCGGTGTGGTCACCATGACAAATGGAACTTCCTGTTCTGCTGCAGCGCTGTCCTTACTACATCCTGAGAAAGCCATACTGCATAGGACGATCATGCCAGCCAGTGCGCTCTGTATCGTGCTCATTATTGTTCGCTCTTATCTAATCATCATTTTTAGGGCAAAATAAGTAGATATATAAATTGCTTATTTTTTAATTAATATACCACCCGGTACACTAATTAGGATTCTGCAGTTAAAACAATGACCATATTGATTTTTTTTGGATGAAATTGTGCAAATACCGGTTGGACGACCCAAGGATCTGGAGAAACGCCAGCGTATTCTGAACGCAGCGAAACAGCTGTTTTTACAGCATGGTTATCATGGTTCCAGCATGAACCAGATTGCGCTGGAAGCCGGTGTGACCAAACTCACTGTCTATAATCATTTTCAGGATAAGGCCACGCTGTTTAGCTGTGCAGTTGAAGAAACCTGTGAGGCAATTTTGCAGGAATCTCCTAAAGTTCTGCAGCCTGATAGTGATTTTCAGCAGGAGCTATATCAGATCTGTCTGCGCTCATTCAATATTGCCAATCTGCCAGAAGCTCTCAAACTGGACCTGCTCATCATGCAACTGGCCTATGAAAAAAATCCGTTGGCGGAACGTTTTTATACAGCCTCACATATCAAGCTGAATCAGGCTTGGCATGATTTCTTTGAGCAGGCGCAGCAACATCAATTTATCCAGACTGATGATCCGCAGCATCAGACCGAACTGATGGTGTCCTTACTGTTAGGTATGCGGCATCACAAAGTCTTACTGAGCTTAAGCCCGTTACCTGACATGCAACAACGCCATCAGATCATTCAACAGGCCATCGAGATCTTTATGCTGAAATATGCGATTTCTCGTTAAATTTCTTCTATCTGGCCTGATCCTTACAACAGTATAAGGACTAAAATTCATCCAATTATCAACAAATGATATTCAACTTTTGTCTGTAAAAGACTTGGATTGTCATGCAGTCGGGGTATAGTCAAAGGAAGAATCGGAGGGATATAAAAAATGGTTCAACAGATTGATGCACCTCTACGCGAAGACGTACGTTTACTGGGTAATCTACTGGGAGAAACCCTGAAGTTACATGCGGGGCAGGATTTGTTTAATCAGGTCGAGCAAATTCGGGCCTTATCGAAAGGCGCTCGCGATGGACAGGTTGAAGCAGAAAAACAGCTGGAACAATTATTCCTGACTTTAGAAGATCATGAAATCCTGCCATTGACCCGTGCCTTCACTCATTTCTTAAACTTTGCCAATATTGCCGAACAGTACCATGTGGTACGTCGTCGCCGTCAAAGCGAATTTGAGGAAACTACAGAATCTCCAAATCCTCTGGTGCCTTTATTTGAGAAATTCAAACAGCAAGAAATTTCTGCAGAAACCTTATATCAGCAAATCTGTGAATTAAAGATTGAACTGGTACTGACCGCACATCCAACAGAAGTCAGCCGACGCACCCTGATCCAGAAATATGATGGCATCAATAATGCCCTGTCCAAATTTGACCAGCAGAAACTGACCCCGCGTGAACGTCAGGCAGTCTTGGCTGACTTAAAACAGCTCATCAGTTCTGCCTGGCAAACTGATGAAATCCGTCAACATCGCCCAACCCCGGTGGATGAAGCCAAATGGGGCTTTACGACAATTGAACAGACCCTCTGGAATGCTGTACCTAAATTCATTCGTGAACTGAACGGCATGGTTGAGGAGCAATGCGGACAGACCCTACCACTGGATGTTGCTCCGGTACGTTTCGCTTCCTGGATGGGTGGCGACCGGGATGGCAATCCGAATGTGACACATAATGTGACTCAGGAAGTATTGTGGTTGTCGCGCTGGAAAGCAGCTG
The DNA here is from genome assembly GCF_002339435.1 of Acinetobacter sp. UBA2581. NCBI lineage: Bacteria > Pseudomonadati > Pseudomonadota > Gammaproteobacteria > Moraxellales > Moraxellaceae > Acinetobacter > Acinetobacter sp. UBA2581. Next base: position 38,803 of record NZ_DDLD01000103.1, read on the forward strand.
ATCTCTATCTGCGTGATATTGAAAACCTGCGCTGGGAACTTTCTATTCAGCAATGCAGTGATGAAATTACACAGGCGTTAGGCCATCAACATCCTGAACCGTACCGTGAATATTTACGCGATATCCGTGAACGTCTAAAAATCACCCGTGCCTGGCTGGCTGAAAAACTGCATGGCAAAGATGCGGATGATAGCCGGGTGATTAAAAGTAAAGATGAGTTATTAAAACCTTTACTGACCTGTTATCGCTCACTGATGGCTTGCAATCTAGCAGAACTTGCCAATAGCAGTCTGCTGGACCTGATTTACCGGGTGAACTGTTTCGGAATTGAACTCCTCAAACTGGATATCCGTCAGGAATCCGGTCGTCATCGTCAGGCCATTTCAGCCATTACTGAATATCTGGGTCTGGGTAATTTCGAAACCTGGACTGAACAGGCCCGTCAAAACTTCCTGTTGCAGGAACTGCAAAGTAAACGGCCTCTACTACCTAAACACCTGAATGAACCAGCGGGTAGCCTGATTGAACATCCGGATGTGCAGGAAGTGTTTACCACTATGCGCACGCTGGCTGAACAGCCAAGTGAATCTCTGGGTGCCTATATTATTTCCATGGCCGAATACCCAAGTGATGTGCTGGCTGTCTTGCTGCTGCAAAAAGAAGCCGGGATTAAACAGCCTTTACGGGTAGTACCTTTATTTGAAACCTTAAAAGATCTCGACGGCGCTGCTGACACCATGTCGACACTCTTTAATATGCATTGGTACAAGCAGCATATTCAGGGTAAGCATGAAGTCATGATTGGTTATTCGGATTCGGCCAAAGATGCGGGCTTTATGTCAGCCAACTGGGCACAGTACCGTGCGCAGGAAGAATTGACCGCAGTTGCTAAACAGCATGGTATCCAGCTAACCCTGTTCCATGGACGTGGCGGCTCGATCAGCCGTGGTGGTGCACCAACCCAGCAAGCGCTGTTCTCACAACCGCCGGGTTCGATTTCAGGCGCCATCCGGGTGACTGAACAGGGTGAGATGATTCGCTTTAAATTTGGTCTGGAAGAAATCGCGCTACAAAATCTAGAAATTTATACTGCAGCGACTTTGGAAGCGACTTTATTACCGCCACCCGAACCGAAACTGGAATGGCGTGATCTGATGCATAAAATGACGGATCTGTCGGTACAGGTCTATCGTCAGACAGTACGTGAAAATCCACATTTCGTGAAATACCTGCGTACCGTGACTCCAGAACTGGAATTACAAATGTTGCCGCTTGGTTCACGTCCTGCCAAACGTAAGGTCAGCGGCGGGATTGAATCCTTGCGTGCTATTCCCTGGGTCTTTGCCTGGACTCAAATTCGTTTGATGTTACCGGCTTGGCTGGGTACAGGTGCCGCATTAAATGAGGTACTGGATCAAGGGCAACGTACAATTCTGGATGAGATGCTAACCGAATGGCCTTATTTCCAGACCCTGATTGATATGCTGGAAATGGTACTCTCCAAAGCAGACAGCAATGTCGCGCTCTATTACGAATCGCATCTGACTCAGGATGAAGACCTGAAAGAGCTCGGCACGGAACTACGTCAACGCTTGCAGGATGCTATTCAGACCCTACTCACTTTAAAAGGTGAATCAAAACTGCTCAGTAGTAATGGCGTCTTGGACCAGTCTATGACGGTGCGTAAACCTTATCTGTTACCGCTCCATTTACTACAAGCCGAACTGATGAAACGTCGTCGGTTATATCTGGAACAGCAGCAGGCTGAACACACTCCGGTCGATCATGCCCTGATGGTGAGTATTGCCGGGATCGCAGCTGGTTTACGAAATACCGGTTGATTTTTTTCTCTTCCATTTAAAGCACATCTACACGATGTGCTTTTTTATTGATCAGTCAATAGCCAAAAAAAGCTTTATTTATATATCAAATTAAAATTACTTATAGAAGTTGAATATGAATTGTCCGGGAATTAATCCACTGATTTAACTTTAGTTTTGATTTAAAAAACTTTTACCGCACGGTAAAATCTCAAATAAAGTCATAGAATTAATTTGAACAAAAATTTTGTTTCAGTGATTAAATCTTCTAAAAAACAAGAGTATGATGTGCACAATTTATCTTTTGAGTGCTCATTTTATGTCCAATTGGTTTCCCAAGTGGCGTCCTTATGAGGGTAGTATCGATGCACGACCAGTAGGTACCGCAGAGTATTTACCGCCTGCCCAGACCCTGATCTTGGGGGTACAACATGCCTTTGCCATGTTCGGTGCGACGGTACTGGCGCCATTTCTAATGGGTTTTGATCCCAATCTGGCCATTTTAATGTCGGGGATCTGTACCATCCTGTTCTTCCTGATCACGGGTGGTCGTGTACCAAGTTATCTGGGTTCAAGCTTTGCGTTCATTGGGGTAGTGATTGCGGCAACCGGTTATGCAGGTGCTGGCGGACTGAATCCAAATATTGGTGTCGCCGCTGGCGGGATTATTGCCTGTGGTGTGCTTTATGCCTTAATGGGTGTTCTGGTGATGGCAACGGGAACACGCTGGATTGAAAAACTGATGCCGCCTGTCGTGACCGGTGCGGTGGTGATGATTATTGGTCTGAACCTGGCCCCTGTGACCGTGAAAAACGTCATGGGTAATACCTTTAATATGTGGATGTCACTGGTGACCGTACTGTGTATGGGTTCCATTGCAGTGTTTACCAAAGGTCTGGTACAGCGTTTATTGCTCTTGATCGGTTTATTGCTGGCTTACTTCATTTACTACATTTTAAGTAATGTGATGGGCTATGGTACTGCAATTGATTTTGCGCCAATTCAGCAAGCTGGCTGGTTTGGTGTTCCGAGCTTCCATGCGCCTGTATTTGATATCAATGCCATGCTGATCATTGCGCCTATTGCCCTGATTCTGATTGCAGAAAACTTGGGACATATTAAAGCCGTAGGTGCCATGACCGGTGAAAATCTGGATCCGCATATTGGTAAAGCCTTTGTGGCAGACGGTATTGCGACTACCCTGGCAGGTGGTGTGGGTGCACCGGGTATGACCACCTATGGTGAAAATATTGGTGTGATGGCCGTTACCCGTGTCTATTCAACGATTATCTTTGCTGTTGCGGGTGTATTTGCGGTATTCCTCGGTTTATCACCGAAGTTTGGTGCGATTATTCATACCATTCCAACGGCGATTTTAACCGGCGCCTCTATTGTAGTCTTTGGTTTGATTACTATTGCCGGTGCGAAAATCTGGATCGAAAATAAAGTCGATTTTTCACAGAACAAAAACCTGATGGTGGCAGCAGTGACCATTATTTTGGGTACAGGTGACTTTGCTCTAACCTTTGGTAACTTTAACCTCGGTGGAATTGGTACAGCGACCTTTGCTGCGTTATTCCTGAACTGGTTCTTTAGTCTGGTCGATAAAAAATAATTCGAAGACTTAAATTTTCAAGCAGCCTCCGGGCTGCTTTTTTTATATCGCAAGAATTGTTTAAATAGGCCTGATCTTTTATATGAGCATCCTGCCGATGCGTCTGGATTTTTTTGATTTACGTCTTTTTCTCAATATAGTCGACACAGGTAGTCTGACCAAAGGTGCTGAACGCTCTGCCATTTCCTTACAGGCAGCCAGTGAGCGGATTAAAAAGCTGGAACAGCAATATCAGGTCAGTCTGTTCAGCCGCCATTCTGCTGGGGTAAAAATGACTTTTGCAGGTCAGGTTTTTGCTGAGCATGCCCAAGCCCTGTTGCAACAGGGACAACAGTTGTCTCAAGCCATGGCCGGCTTTAGTGAAGGACTCCATTCTAATATCAGCTTATGGTGTAACTCTTCAGCACAAAGTGAGTACCTTCCCCTATTATTGCCACAGTATCTGGTAAATAACCCAAATATCCAGATCGACCTCAAAGAAGCAGAGAGCAATGACATCATTGCGGCTTTGGCGAGTGGTACTGCCAAGCTGGGACTTATTTCCAGCTTTTTTCCTGCCCCTCAATTACAGACTCTGGAATTTTCAGATGATCCTTTGGTGCTGATCTGCCCTGAACAGCATGATTTAGCAGCTAATCAGGCATTAACATTAGCAGACTGTCTGAATTATCCCTTTGTTGGCTTGATGCAATATCACTCTCTGCAGCAGTCGATTGAAACCCAAGCTCGCTTGCTGAGCTGTGAAATTCAATACCGCTTACGCTTACCAAATTTTGCCGCCATTGCCCAGGTTGTGGCCAATGGTGTAGGTATCGCGATCATGCCAAAACGTGCTGCACAACGTTTGTCGAAGCTCTATGCATTTCAGCAAATCCAACTGACGGGAGATTGGGCCAACCGCAAGTTATTGTTAGCTGCAAAGAACTTTGATGAACTAAGCACGGCCTATCAGCACTTTAGCCAGTTCCTCATTTCTACGGATGTACAAAAAATCCTGAATTAAATCCAGCCGAATTGATGCAGCATCATATAACTGCCTAAGGCGATCAGGCTGATAAAAAATACTGTCCGGAATTTCTGTTCAGGGATACGGGAACGGATTTTTTTGCCGAACCACATCCCGATCAAGGCCGGAATCAGTGCAATGGCCGACATGGTATAATCGATCGGCATATCTTCCACCGGGTTTCGGTGCAGAAAAACTGCCAAACACACCGTCGAGGTGGTAAATACCAACCCTAAGGCCTGAACCAGATCATCACGTTTTAAATGCAGGGTTTGCAAATAAGGCACGACTGGAATTACCACTACCCCAGTCGCCACGGTCAAGGCACCCCCGAGATATCCCATAATCGGAGAAAGCCACTTTTCATGCTGGCTTAAATCTGGCATCCGTTTTGCCAGTAAACCATATAGGCCATATAGAGCAAGCATCCCGCCTAGTAAGGCTTCACTATGAAATTCAGAATGGCCTAAAGTCGGGAAAATACTCCAGACCGAACCCACAATAATGCCTGCCAGCAGAAGCCAGAAACGGCGAATCAGTTTCAGCACATGACCTTCGGCAAAGAGTTGCCAGAAATTGGTCAGCATCGAAGGCACAATCAGTAAAGTTGCTGCCTGGAATGGGCTCATAAATATGGTCAGCAAACCCATGGACACCGCAGGCAAACCTAATCCAATGGTGCCTTTAATCAGACCAGCCAGAGCAAAAATAACAATAACAAAAGCAGTCATCTGATGACCCTAAATTGATTTAAGCCCATGCTATAGAAATCACGAATAGAGTAAAATCAGGGTTTTAAGAAGGAAGCCTCAAGTAAATCTTGAGGCTTCAGATGGACGTGCTGAAACTCATCAGATTCATCAGCAAAAATCGGATATGAAAATTATTTAAGGACGGAACTCTTTCAGTTCACGCTGAATAAAATACTGGAACATTTCCCGGTATAGATGTTCAATAAACGCCTGATCCACACCTTGCTGTTGTGCCAAGGCTTTGACATTTTCCACGATCTGTTCCATACGCTCCGGCGATTGCAGATCAGTTTCAGTTTTTTTAAAACGGGTGGTTTGATCAACATAAAATTGACGCGCAGCGATCAGCTCGACTAAAGCTGTATCAATGGCATCGATCTGTTGACGTGCATGTTGTAATGATTCAGCTTTGATTTTTTCCATGTTTATTCAGTCACTTTCAGTTTAGTTATCACTCTTATACTTTTCTTCTAACACATTACTGAAAATACTTTCAATCATCCAGACACGATATAAGCTATTAAATGTATAACTTTGCCCATCAATACGCAGTTCTAGGACGGGTAAATTCGGCTGGGACTTCATTTCACATAAGGTGTCATTTTCCTGCAATTTGGCCAGAACATCTTCCTGAGTCAGTTCAGTAATATTCAGTTCCTGCTGCATACGCTTGAAATGCGCTGCATAAGACAGATCATAACCACGAGTCCAGACCGCTTCCAGAATCTGGTACATGGCTTCAATCCGCTGCTCTTCCGGACAGCTATAAAACAATTGCGCCATCGGTATCACGGCCTGCTCAGTTGGCCGGCAGAATGGGGTAAATTTGACTTCAGTCCGCTTGGATAAACGCGTCGCCAGACTCCAGTCAAACCAGTCGCGTCCCTGATAAGACAGCGGATAGACATTCAACTGGATATTATAAAAATCAGCCAGCTCTTCCTTGATATAAGCCAGCAACAACCAGGAAATAGGATCTTCCAGAGCGATATACAGGTCTAGCTCTGGATCCATGGACTGGATTTCATTCAGCTCTTCGGCATCACTGATCAGATGCTCGCGCCATTCAATATGATTGATCAGGAAAATCGGGTTGCCGGTCAGTAATCTCTGCTGTTTCAGGCGACGGGTCAGACGTAACAAGTCATCTACCGCCTGATACTGGCGTCCGCCAAACTGGAAATAGCTGGCCAGAATCGGACTATGCTCAAAAATTCGTTCCGGAAAATTCTGCGGCGCATGATGACGGCTAGCCATCGCATATAAGGTGCGCAATTTTCCGTTCTGTTTTTGCCAGAGCATATGGAATACATCTTCTAGCAAATATAGAAAATCCTGTCCGCGTAACGGTGTATTTCTCAGGATAGTTTCTGCCTGCTTTAAGGCGTCAGCTGTCGGTAATTCTGGGGTCTCATGAAAGCTGAAACGATGCTGTTTAGATAAAATTTTGGCATCATTCAGACAATAGTGCTGCCATTCATCAAAAGACATTTGATTAGGCGGTTCAGCCTGCTGATCTGAAATGATGACTTTGAGTGGCTTCAGTTCCGGACTGAGAATTTCTTCTAGTTGCGGTAACTGTTGTACCGCCAGATAACTATAAACATCATCCAGTCTTAAATGGATGCTCAAGCCATCTTCAATAGATAACACCGTTTGACGAACTGGTTTCTGGTAAAACCAACTCGATCGGATTGGATCAAACCAACGGCGTAGCAGGGACATGAGAGGTGCCTCGAAAAGATTTTGTCATGCCAGCCCTTGCCAGCAGGATCGTTTTATTCAACATCCTATTATGAGGATGTTTATGACCTGATATAAGTCTTGTGCAAAACTTATATCAAGTCAGCAACAAATGTTCAATGTTTTCTAGGACTTTAGATTTCAAGATTTAGGTCAGTCACGGCCCCGGTCTCCGCCCCAGAGGTTAGTTTGGCGAATTTCGCCAGTGCCCCGTGAGTGTAATTCGGTTTCGGTTTCACCCAGGCCGCCTGACGTGCAGCAAGCTCTTCATCCGAAATATGCCAGGTCATTTCACGGGTTTCCGCATTAATGAAAATTTCATCGCCATTTTGTACCAGACCAATCGGGCCACCCTCATAGGCTTCCGGTGTGACATGACCAATCACAAAACCATGACTTCCACCTGAGAAACGGCCATCAGTAATCAGTGCGACTGAATCCCCCAGACCTTTACCAATAATGGCAGAAGTCGGTTTCAGCATTTCCGGCATACCCGGCCCACCTTTAGGCCCGACACCGCGAATGACGACCACTTCACCTGGTTGAACTTCGCCATCCAGAATCCCGCGCATCGCGCCCTGCTCACCTTCAAACACCCGTGCCGGTCCTTTGAAATATAGGCCTTCCTTACCGGTAATTTTGGCCACAGCCCCATTCGGTGACAGGTTGCCTTTCATAATGATCAGATGCGAATCTTTTTTCACCGGTTTGTCGAATGGCAAGATAATCTGCTGACCTTCTGGATAATCTTCTACATCGGCCAGGTTTTCTGCCAGTGTTTTTCCAGTCACAGTCAGGCAGGAACCATCTAGCATGCCAGCATCCAGCATGCGTTTCATCAATGGCTGGATTCCACCAATAGCAATCAGTTCTGACATCAGGTATTTACCGGATGGGCGGACATCGGCCACGACAGGAATTTCTTTTCCAATTCGTACAAAGTCATCCAGGCTTAGTTCCACACCCGCCGTATGTGCCATTGCCAAAAGATGTAGCACCCCATTGGTTGATCCACCCAATGCAATCAATACTTTAATTGAATTTTCAAAAGCCGCTTTGGTCATGATGTCACGTGGTTTTATATCCAGACGGAGCAGATTCATCACTGCTTCACCGGCACGGGCACAATCGATCTGTTTGTCTTCAGACACCGCTTCCTGTGCTGATGAACCCGGCAGGCTCATGCCGAGCGCTTCAATTGCAGAGGCCATAGAATTCGCGGTATACATCCCGCCACAAGAACCCGGCCCTGGCAAAGACACTTCTTCAATGTGTTTCACCTGAATCGCATTAATTTCGCCTTTGGCATGCTGGCCCACCGCTTCAAATACCGAAATCATGTCGGTATGGCCTTCACCCGGTTTGATGGTACCGCCATAAATAAACAGACCCGGACGGTTTAAGCGCGCCAAGCCCATGATGCAGCCCGGCATGTTTTTGTCACAACCTCCAATGGCAATCACGCCATCATAGGCCTGACAACCAACTACTGCTTCAATCGAATCGGCAATAATTTCCCGCGATAGCAAGGAATATTTCATGCCTTCAGTACCGTTCGAGATCCCGTCAGAAATAGTAATGGTATTGAAGATAATGCCCTTACCACCGGCAGCATTCACGCCCTGCTCGACTGTACGTGCCAGGCCATCAATATGCATATTGCAAGGAGTCACATTGGCCCAGGTCGATGCGATCCCGATAAACGGACGAGTAAAGTCTTCATCCTGAAAACCGGTGGCACGCATCATGGAACGGGCCGGTGCATTTTCGATGCCTTCATAGACGGAAGCAGAATGTTCTCGGATATTGTCTTTACTCATTTTATTCGTCCTGGATGTAATTCTTGTGAAGCCTAAAAGCTGTCTAGGTTTTATTTGATTGTATAGAAAGCGATCTTTAGATAAAAGTAAGACTCTGTGTATCTGATTCAGTTATTTGAGGTAGTGCAATTATCAAAAATAAAAAAGCACTCCTCTGGAGTGCTTTTTTGCGCTATAAAGATTTACAGCTTAGATTTCACGAACTGCACCTTTTGCAGCGCTTGTGGTATGCATTGCATAGGCCTTTAATGCTTTAGAAATCTTACGTGGACGGTCTTCCACTGGATGCCATCCTTTTTCATCCTGTGCTGCACGACGAGCGACCATAGTCGCATCATCAACAGCTAGGTGAATGGTACGGTTTGGAATATCAATTTCGATACGGTCGCCATCTTCAACCAGACCAATCGCACCGCCTTCAGCAGCTTCTGGAGAAACGTGACCAATCGACAGACCTGAAGAACCACCAGAGAAACGGCCGTCAGTCAGAAGTGCGCACTCTTTACCAAGACCTTTAGATTTCAGGTAGCTGGTTGGGTATAGCATTTCCTGCATACCAGGGCCACCACGTGGACCTTCGTAACGAATGACGACTACATCACCTGCTGTGATTTTGCCACCCAGAATCGCATCTACAGCAGAATCCTGGCTTTCAAATACACGTGCAGTCCCATTAAATTTCAGGATCGATTCATCTACACCAGCCGTTTTTACGATACAGCCATCGAGTGCGATATTACCATAAAGCACAGCCAGACCACCGTCTTTAGAGAAGGCATGTTCTGCATTACGGATCACACCATTTTCACGGTCGCCGTCCAGACGTGAGTAGTAACGATCTTGTGAGAATGCAGTCTGAGTCGGTACACCACCTGGTGCTGATTTAAAGAATTTATACACTTCTTCATCTTCAGTACGGATGATGTCCCACTTGTCCAAAGCATCTTTTAATGTTGCTTCGTGAACCGTACCGACAGAGGTATCTAACAGGCCTGCACGATCCAGTTCGCCGAGAATCGACATAATACCGCCGGCACGGTGTACATCTTCCATATGCACGTCATTCTTCGCAGGAGCAACTTTACAAAGCACTGGTACTTTACGAGACAGACGGTCGATGTCATCCATGGTGAAATCCACACCCGCTTCGTTTGCAGCAGCCAATAAATGCAGAACGGTATTGGTTGAACCGCCCATTGCGATGTCCAAAGTCATGGCATTTTCGTACGATGCTTTGGTCACCATTGAACGTGGCAATACGCTGTAATCGTCCTGTTCATAATGGCGTTTTGCCAGTTCAACAATGAGAGAACCTGCACGTTCGAACAGTTTTTTACGGTTCGCATGAGTTGCCAAAGTTGAACCGTTACCTGGAAGCGATAGACCCAATGCTTCAGTCAAACAGTTCATTGAGTTCGCAGTGAACATGCCTGAACATGAACCACAGGTTGGACATGCAGAACGTTCGTATTCCGCAACTTCTTCGTCAGTATAGTTATCATCTGCCGCAACGATCATCGCATCGATCAGGTCGATGGCTTTGTCATTACCACGGATTTTTACTTTACCCGCTTCCATCGGACCGCCAGACACGAAGACCACCGGAATGTTCAGACGCATTGCTGCCATCAGCATCCCCGGAGTGATCTTGTCACAGTTCGAGATACACACCATGGCATCGGCACAGTGTGCGCTGACCATATATTCTACCGAGTCAGCAATCAGGTCACGTGAAGGCAGTGAATACAACATACCATCATGACCCATCGCGATGCCGTCATCTACAGCAATGGTATTGAATTCTTTTGCTACACCGCCTGCCTGTTCAATCTGACGTGCCACGAGCTGGCCTAGATCTTTAAGGTGAACATGACCCGGTACAAACTGGGTGAATGAGTTCACCACGGCAATAATCGGTTTACCGAAGTCTTCATCCTTCATCCCAGTTGCGCGCCATAAGCCACGCGCACCCGCCATGTTTCTTCCGTGTGTCGATGTTTTTGAACGATAGTCAGGCATTTTATATTTCCAACAAAGTTTGAGCTTGAAATGAACCGAAAAAAGTTCACTCTGGCTAGATCATACTGACAATGAGCTTAAATCAGTCGAATGTTAGACCTATCATACTACAAGCCATTGTTTTACAAGATGACCTATTCGTTGTAGATGCAGACAAAAATGTCTATAGAGAGGTCTCGGTGAGCTGACAATAAAAATCTCTTAATAAAGCTACTATACCGCCATCATGGATTGGACAATACAAAACTTTCATGAATAATTTTTAGAATTTGCATGAGTTTTTTTTATATAAAATTTAATTAAAAGTATGAGTCTATAATCGCTGTAACAGTTAAGTGCATTGTAGATTAGGCGGCCATTTGGCTTTTAGCTTATAATAGCTGCCAAGTTTATTTGGAATTTCATGTGTGAAAATCATATTTGCAGGCACACCAGAATTTGCAGCAACTGCATTGGCTGCGCTTCTCAAAACCGATCATGAAATTGTGGCGGTCTATACTCAGCCGGACCGTAAAGCCGGTCGTGGTCAGAAACTTACCGCTTCTGCTGTGAAACAGCTGGCGCTTGAACATGACATTCCGGTATATCAACCACTTCATTTTAAGTCTTCAACTGAAGAAGGTCTGGCTGCTCAGGCTGAGTTAAAAGCCTTGAATGCTGATGTGATGGTCGTAGCTGCCTATGGTCTGATTTTGCCGCAAGTGGTTCTGGATACGCCTAAATATGGTTGCCTGAATATTCATGGTTCACTGCTGCCACGCTGGCGCGGTGCTGCGCCGATCCAACGTGCAATTGCAACGGGTGATCACGAAACTGGCGTGACCATCATGAAAATGGCTGCCGGGCTGGACACTGGTGATATGATGTATAAAACTTTATGTCCTATCACTGCAGAAGATACTTCAGCCAGCCTGCACGATAAACTGGCTGCTCAAGGTGCGGAAGCAATTGTAGCGGTACTGGAATCTGAAGAAAAATTACAACAGTATTTAGCCGCACGGGAAGTGCAGGACGAAGAACTTACCGTCTATGCTCATAAGCTATCTAAAGCAGAAGCCCGAATTGACTGGAGCTGTACTGCCTCTAATATTGACCGTAATATCCGTGCCTTTAATCCTTGGCCGGTGGCTTTTATCCCTCTAGATGAAAATAACAACCTGCGGGTTTGGGGTTCGGTACTCTCAGAAAAAAATGCACACTGTCATGCCGCTGGCACGATTCTGGCGATTGATAAACAGGGTGTGCATGTAGCCTGTGGTGATGAAAAAGCAGTGTGTCTCACTTCACTGCAATGGCCGGGCGGCAAACCGCTCAATCCGGTACAAATTAACCAGACCCAAAAATTACATGTAGGACAATTATTGGCATGAGTCATTCTGAATCAGGCACATCTCACCTTAACTTGCGTGCCCAAGTGATTCGTACCTTACTTGCTGTACAGCAAGGACAATCTCTGGCTAGCATTTTGCCGCTGCATTTAAAGAAAGTGGCTGACCGTGACCGTGCCCTGTTCCATGAACTGGTGTTGGGTACTTTACGTCAATGGTATGCACTTAAAAGTATTACCTTGCCTCTGCTAGTGAAGCCTTTAAATAATGACACGGTAGAAACCTGTCTCTATGTCGGCCTATACCAGTTACTGGAAACCCGAATCGCGCCACACGCTGCCATTTCTGAAACCGTGACTGCCGTAAAGCAACTCGGCTATCAGGCTTTAAGTGGCGTAGTGAATGCCATCCTGCGCCGTGTTTCACGTGAAACATCGGAATTTCAGGCAGCACTGGATCAGGCTCATAGCCTGCCAAGTTGGCTCTTTAAACGCCTGAAAAAAGACTGGCCAGAACAGCTCACTGAACTAAGTCATGAGTTAAAGCAGATTGCTCCACTGACCTTGCGCGTAAATGAACGTCAGGTTAGCCGCGAGGACTATCTGGAAATTCTGGAAGAGCACGAAATTCCTGCCCACGCCTGTACGATTTCCAAGGTCGGGATTATTCTCGATGCCAATGTACAAGTACCTGATTTACCTGGTTTTGATATCGGTGGTTTTTCGGTACAGGATGAACATGCCCAGCTCTGCGCTACCTTATTGCCAAATCTGGAGGACAAGTATGTTATTGATGCCTGTGCAGCACCGGGTGGTAAAACGGCGCATATTCTAGAAAAATATCAGCCGCGTAAACTGATTGCACTGGATCAGGATGCCAAGCGTTTAACACGTGTCACTGAAAATCTTGAACGTCTGTTACTAGAAGGCGATCATGTTGAAATTAAGGCTGCAGATGCCATTACCTGGCAGGCACCGGAACAGCCGGACTGTATCGTGCTGGATGCGCCATGTTCAGCCATCGGTGTAATGCGTCGCCATCCAGATATTCGTTTACTGCGTCATTCAACTGATATCACCCAGACGGTGGAATTGCAAAAACAGATTCTAGAAAATATGTGGCAGCAACTGAAAGTTGGCGGTACTTTGCTTTATATCACCTGTTCGATTCTAAAAGCAGAAAATGAACAGCAGATGGTCGAATTCTTTAGCAAACATCCCGAGGCTAAAGAAATTAAAATTGAGGCCGATTGGGGCATTGAACAGATCCATGGTCGTCAGCTGCTACCTAAAACCGGTCAAGGCGATGGCTTTTTCTATTGCCGGATTGAAAAGACTGCTTAAATGATATTGCTAAAAGAAAAGGTAGCTTCGGCTGCCTTTTTTATTGTCTTGATTTGAGATTATTATTGTACAAATTTAAAAATCACTAGACTGGTCGCCAGTGCCGCCATCCCACTGACCAGACCATACACGGTTTCATGACCTTTAGAAAAACGTTTTGCAGTCGGCAAGAGTTCGTCTAGTGCCAGATAAACCATCACCCCACCAATGATCCCAAACACCATACCATAAATAGTATGGCTCATATATGGTGCCAGAATGAAATAGCCCAGCGCAGCGCCCAGAGGTTCAGCAAGACCTGAAACCAGACTGGCCACAAGTGCATAGTCTTTACGGCCTGTTGCACCATAAACCGGTAATGCAATTGCGACACCTTCAGGGATATTATGAATTGCAATGGCAACCGCCAAAGGTGCACCCAGTGCAGGACTTTCCAGCGTCGCAAAAAAAGTCGCCAATCCTTCTGGCAGGTTATGTGCACTAATCGCGAATAAGGCCAGCAGGCCGGTTCTTAGCAGTTGCGGCTGACTCAGATCCTGTTTCGATTGTGCCTCAATGGTTTCATGCGGATTAGGAACGAATCGATCCAGCAATAAGACCAGTACCACACCCAATAAAAAAGCAAAGGTGCCATAAGCAAAACCGGATTTTTCATCAAAGGCCAGGCTAAAAGAACTAATAGATTTATTTAAAATTTCTGTGAGAGAGACATAGATCATTGCTCCCGCAGCAAAGGCCAGTCCGAAGGCTAAAACCCGGTAATTAGGTTTTTTTAAGAACAGCACCAATCCCCCACCCACCAGGGTAGCCAGGCCTGCTAAAAATGTCACTGCAAAAGCAGTATAGACTTGTGCATCAGTAACGGGAGCAATTCCCATAAGTCTGCCCATAAAAAAAGTCATTATCACCAAAGATGATAATGACTTTCATTTACAGCAACAATGTGTTTATGTGAAGATTTTTAGTCTTCTGGTTCTTCTGGATTTTTTGCCAGATGCATGACAGCCAATGCCAGACCACCCCATAATAAAACCATGGAGAAAATCATCATAATTAATGCAGATGTATTCATATTCGTTCTCCTAACTATGACGATCTTTAACTAGGCTGAACAGAATGGCGCCCAGAATAAAGAATGCAATCGTGCCCCCACCAATCATCCATAGTGTACTTGCAGGATAGTCACCATAACCTTCTGCCATGATTGATTTCAGGGTTAAACCTAATGCCGATAATAAAGATAAGGGCGTGATCACAGTCAGCATGAATTTCCAGCTGCCACCAAGTTTCACACTGGCAAATTCATTGACATGCATTTCCAGCTGTTTCATCAATGGACGACGGAACCAGGACAATAAAATAATCGAGAACAGTCCACCACCCACAATACCAATGTTGTTAGCGAAGTAGTCAATGATATCGACAAAGGTAATGGCACTATGAGTCGAGAACATCAAGGTGGATACAACTGCTGAACCACCGGCAATAATCGTCACTGACTTGTTCTTTGACCAGCCCAGCTTGTCCTGGAATGCCGCAATTGGCACCTGCAGGATACTCACCATGGAAGTAATACCGGCTACAGTCAATGAACCAAAGAACAGGAAGCCAAACAGATCACCACCTGCACCTAAGCTGGAAATGATTTTCGGGAAGGCAATAAAGGCCAGACCGATACCACCAGAGACTACATCTTCAACCTTTGCACCTGAACTGAACGCCATAAAACCAAGTGCTGCAAAAACCCCAATACCTGCCAGGATTTCAAAAGACGAGTTAGCTAATGCCACCACGACACCTGAACCGGTCAGGTTTGTTTTACGTTTCAGGTAAGAGGCATAGGTCAACATAATCCCGAAGCCCACTGAGAGTGAGAAGAAGATGTGACCAAAAGCAGCCAGCCAGACTTTATAATTGGTCATGGCTTCCCAGTTTGGGGTAAAGAAGGCATTTAAGCCATCGATTGCACCCGGTAAACGTACCGCCTGAATCACCAGAATCGTGAATAAAATTACCAGCAAAGGCATAAAGATTTTATTCGCCAGTTCCACCCCACGGCGTACCCCACCGTAAAGAATCAGCATCACGGCTGCCCAAACGATCACCAGACCAAAGAACAGTACAGGGACGAAACCGAAGGTCAGGCCCTCACCATTTTGCAGGTAGCTATTGAAGAAAAAGGCTTGAGTATCTGTGCCCCATTGCTGCCCAAAGGAATAAATCATATAGCTGCCGGCCCAAGACAGGACGCTGGCATAATAAATCCCGATGATCAGGGTCACCATGACCTGCCACCAACCCAGAGATTCTGCATTCATGAGTTTTTTATAGGCCATCGGTGGTGCTTTGCGGAACTTATGTCCGACTGCATAATCTAAAAATAATAGAGGTAAACCTGCTGCAAAAATCGCAATCAGATAAGGAATCAAGAATGCCCCGCCGCCGTTTTCATAGGCAACGTATGGAAAGCGCCAAATATTCCCCAAACCAACGGCAGAGCCAATGGCTGCAATAATAAATCCTGATCGTGCCGACCAATTCTCTCGAGTATCTGTCATAGAACACCTAAACTTTAAACTTCATTCAATACTGCTTGTTATGGTTATGTCGCGAGCACTGAAGAAGCATTTCAATTATTTCGGGTGTTTGAATTAGAGTTATACCTTTTGGGCATCGAACTCTAATATACAAACAGGTCAGCTAGCCGGACAGCTTGCTTAAAGTCTGAGCAGAAGGCCGACCTTGTAGATGGTTCAACAATACTGACTTTTTCAAATTTTTTCTGTAATTTCTGCTTAAAACATTCTTTTTTTATAATCTATTCTTATCAAATGCTCAATAATTCTACGCTGAGCTCTTGATTTTATTAGTTATATGTATACAAACTTTTTGGAATGTATTGTTTTTAAGTTTTACTACAGTTTTCAAGCAATTTTTCATGCTCAACTCATCAAGTGTTAAATAGAGATTGAAAAAGTATTTTTATACCTTCTTCACTTATTTTCTTCTGAATAAAAACAGAGTTGTGTCTTAATTTATTCAGCCTATCTTTTCTGCCTAGCCTGCTGTCTTTTTGAGCAATAAAAAGTAAAAATCCACAACCGGCCTGCCTTATGCTGATTGTGGAATAGTACTGATTGATTCGGTCAGCTTAACATTTGATGACAAGCATACGTTCTTCCTGCATGTCACGAATCGCAGACTGAATGCCTTCACGGCCCAGACCGGAATCTTTGACACCGCCATAAGGCATATTATCGACACGGAATGATGGAATATCATTGATAATCACACCACCCACATGCAGATGATCCCAGGCATACATCATCTTCTGCAGATTTTGAGTATAGATACCGGCTTGCAGACCAAAGCGACTGCTATTAATACAGGCAATTCCTGATTCGAAATCGCTATAAGCTTCAATAATGGCGACTGGACCGAAAACTTCATTACGGTAAATTTCAAGTTGATGATCTACCTTTTCCAACAGAATCGGTTCAAACATCGCCCCTTTCACTTCACCACCGGTCAGTACATGGGCACCTTGCGCTACGGCATCTTCCATCCAGCGATGCAAACGTTTAGCTTCAGCTTCCTTGATCATTGGCCCCAGCAAAGTCGTTTCCAGATTCGGATCACCGGCTTTCAGATTTTGCAGTTTCTGAACCAGCTTGTCTTTCAGCTCTTCAAAAATATCCTGATGCACCAGAATACGTTGCACGCTGATACACACCTGCCCTGCATGACCATAAGCGCCACCAATCAGACGGTCAATCAGCTGTTCACTAAGTTCAGTATCTGGCTCAATCATCACTGCGGCATTGCCACCGAGTTCCAGTGTGACTTTTTTGCGGCCGGCACGAGCTTTCATATCCCAGCCCACGACATCGGAACCGGTAAAGCTTAGCAATTTAAAACGGTCATCTGTAACCAGTACATCCGCCAGATCACGTGGACACGGCAGAACTGAGAAGGCATTCTTCGGTAAATCAGTTTCTGCCAGAATCTCGGCAATTTTTAAGGCTGAAACCGGAGTCAGACTCGCCGGTTTCAACACGAATGGACAACCTGCAGCAATTGCCGGCGCAATTTTATGTGCAGTCAGATTTAATGGAAAGTTAAACGGACTAATCAGGGATACAGCACCAATCGGAACTTGTTTAACCATACCCTGATAGCCTGAAGCTGCAGCGGTGACTGCCAGAGGCAAAATACGGCCCTGATCCATCTGGGTGACCGCATCTGCCGCAATCTGGAAAGTATTGATCAGACGCTCTACTTCTGCGCTGGCTGCTTTACGTGGCTTGCCACCTTCCGCAATCAGGATTTCAGTCAGTTCTTCACGGATTTCATTAAACCGCTTCACACAATGCAGCAGAATTTTCTGTTTCTGGAAAGGTTCCAATGCTGCCATTTCTGCTTCTGCCTGAGTCGCAGACTGAATTGCCTTTTCTAAAGTTTCAGCATCTGCCAGCGCGACACGAGCATAAAGCTCCTGACTATATTTATGTTTGACCTCCAGCCATTCACCCGTTTGTACCGGCTGTCCTGCCACATATAATGAATAGTCTTGATGATGTTGTGCTGCTGTCGATCCCATTATTCTGCCCTTCACATTAGCATATACATTTTAGAAATTACCTATATCATGCACTTACTGATTACGTTTAAGAAGATGTATTTAGGTAACAAAATCGCTCAATTTGAAGAAAGCGTAAGGAAAATTAGAAATGCGTACACAATTATTCACTGCATTATTACTAGGATTAGGACTGAGCAGCATAGGCCATGCGGATGTGATTGGTCTTAAAGCAGATGCCAGCTACTGGAATTTTGACGGTTATAGCCAGTCTGCCAATGCCGGCAAACAGGACCTGGATCGCCAAGGTACAGCACAACTGTCGGTTGCATTTGAACATCCAGTACCACTACTGCCAAATGCCAAAATCAAATATGTGAGTCTGGACAATAATAGCGAACAAAGCACCCCGCTGAATACTGCCGATATCGAACTTAATAATATCGACTATATTCTGTATTACGAACTGCTGGATACCATTGTGCATGCTGATATTGGTGCTGGTCTGACTAATCTGGATGGTACAGTCAGAGATCTGAATGCAGGTGCCCTGACTCAGTACGATCTAGATGAATACAGTCCATTACTCTATGCTACAGCTGGGGTAAAACTGCCATTTACTGGCATGAGTGCTAAAGCTGAAGCGGTTTACAGTCATGGTAGCGATATTAAAAAGACTGATGTTCAGGCTGAACTACAATATGACTTTATTGATAACCTGCTGGTCGATGTAGGGGCTAAAGTCGGCTATCGCATCATGAATATTGATGCCGAACAAAATAATGCGCCAGCTTTGGAACTGGAATTTAAAGGTCCTTATATCGGCTTAGATATACACTTCTAAATAATATAATGACTTATGGAAATTGGTCTTCACCCTGTAAGCCCAGACGTACAATGATAGATGTCATCGACGTCTATGCCAGTTTTCAGGTTCAGACTATTCTACAAACATACAGAGCAGGAAGCTCAAATACCTAAAAACAAGAAGAATAAAGTAGTGCACCAGGATGTGAGGTACGACAGGAGTTATACCTAAGCACGAGATACGAAAAAAGCCCCAACAGGATGTTGGGGCTTTTTTTATCTATAAATTCTTAGCATTGTTTAACAGTTCCGAGCTAAAAATCCAACATTGTAAGAATCGCCTTGTTGTTAATCTGAAAATCCTCACATTTTTTGGGAATAGCAATCATGGTAAAAAAGGTCCTCTTTATTACTTCAAACCAAGGCGTTGAACATGATGAACTGGTCGAGCCTTTAAATTTTCTAAAATCCAAAGGATTTGAAGTGATTCATGCGGCAGAAAAAAATGAAGAGGTGGCGACTGTAAAAGGCGATACTAAAGCTGCTACCTCATATACGCCTGATACCAGTTTTGATCATGTCACACTGGATGATTATGATCTCTTGGTTGTTCCTGGTGGCACTGTGAATGCAGATACTTTAAGAATTAATGAATCTGCCCAGAAAATCGTGCAGCATTTTGCTGATCAGCAAAAACCAATTGCCGCAATCTGTCATGCGCCATGGGTTCTGATTGATGCACAGCGAATTAAGGATAAAAACCTGACTTCATACAAGAGCCTCAAACTGGATCTGGAAAATGCCGGTGGTAAATGGGTCGATGAACAGGTTCACCGTTGCAATACTGGCGACTGGGTACTGATTACTTCACGTAATCCGGATGACATTCCTGCTTTCAATGACGCTATCTTAAAAGAACTGGAGGGCGATGCGGCCTAAGTTCAAACCATAAAAAGCCTCCATCTGGAGGCTTTTTTATTTTCTTGATCTTATTTTATTTAAATGCCGCCTTTCAGGCTTTTTAGATAAGCCACTACATCTTTATTACCGGCCATTTCTGCCAATTCCAAAGCGGTATAGGTACTGCGATGATCGACATCTGCGCCTTTACTCACCAGTAACTTCACCACTTCAAGATGATCATTTTCAGCAGCAGCTTGTAATGCGCTATAGCCTTCTTCATCAGCGGAGTTAACGTTTAGACCTTCTTGTAAGCCCTGCTCAACCTGTTCAACATCACCTAGGGATGCCCAGTACACCAGTTCAGGAAGATGAAGTTCTTCATCATCTTCAGGGATTGGGGAGAATGAGTTGAGTTTCATAGCATTTCCTAAAAACCAAATTCAAATTACATTTAAAATGCATCAGGCTTCATGAATTCAAGTCCTGTTAATTCAGAAGCTATACCATAGATAAATTGTGAACCTGAAGTTTTAATAAATTCGTTCAATAACCAGTTATGATTAACATTAAAATGTCCTGAAAACGAAATAGGATCGTAACGGCTTAATTCACTTAATCTATGCATCGCAGCATATATCAAAACTAAAGATGAATTCTTTATATTGTTGTGGTTTTTTACTGATTTTTTTAAGTACCATCGATTTTGTGTTGAATAAATAGGAATTATCCTAGTCCTAATAGAACTATGATATTTAGAAAATTCAATTAGGCTGCTTTCTATATCTCTACCCGACCATTTAAATCGTCTTTTTCTTCTGATTTCATATACACCCTCATTTTCATACAAATCAAATCCAGGTTTTATTGTGTTTTTAGTATGAGCATTAATATATCTTTTATTGATCTCAGCATGAAACCAAGCTTCTTTACTTCCATCTCTTCTCAAAAAACATTGGTTTTCTAAAGGTATAAAAAGTTCAGTGGTACTACTATAGGTAAAACAAAAAGCTCTATGTATAAAAGGTAAATGCCAAAAAATCTCTTTTAAACTAAAGTTTTTCCCAGCATTTGTTGGTTCACCTAAGTAATTGCATAATGCAGGTAATATACCAGAGCCTTGAAAATCAACTATTTCATTATCTAAAGATTTTTTTGTACCAGTAGTTCGACCTCCAACACCATGATACTCATCAAAGTTTTCACTTTTAGCTGTTAAGAGAGCTTTTGTCGCATTTAGAAAACAATAATACAAAGTTAAAGGAGCTGATAATTCTGGTAAGTTTAAAGAGGCGGTATAAAATCCACGTGCTTGTTCCCAATAAAATAAAGCATCTTTTTGATGATTCTTCTTCAACCATAGGGATACGAAGTCCCATGGATCAGAACATAAAACACGTGAGGACCTAAAATCAGGTGATTTTATACAGCCATGTAAACCAATTGCTTTACCTGATATAAAAAGCTTATGAGCAGGCATTAGGATCCTTGATAAAATTTATATTTAAAATAATTGCTTATATGAATAATATTATTTATTTAATAATTTAAAAAGCCCCCTTTCGGAGGCTTCTTATTTCAAACTTGGTTTTAAGCTTTTACAGCAACTGTCTCTGCTGAACCAATCTTTTCAGATTCATCATCATGCATAATCAGAGCAACTGCAATCGCTGTAATCAATACCGGTAAACCCACTGCCATAAAGTTAAAGTGTGCAGGCAGGTTCATACCCAGTAAGCCACCGATCAGGATCGGGCCAACAATCGCACCCATACGACCAATCGCAGATGACCAGCCAATACCTGTCGAACGTACTGCCAACGGGTAGAATTGTGCAACATAGCTGTATAGCAACATTTGCGAACCGATTGATGCTGCACCAGCCAGAAACACCAGAATGTAAAGCAGGAACTGGTTAGATGCAAAGCCCATTGAGCTCATCACAATCGCCCCCATCATACCGAGGAACATCAATACCGGTTTCAGGTGGAAACGGTCAGCCAAAATACCACCGCCCACAATACCAACTACTGCACCTACGTTCATTGCCATCATAAACATCAGGCTGTTATCCATTGAGTAACCCGCTGCCATCATCAGCTTCGGTAACCAGCTGCTCAGCGCATACATGGTTAGTAGGCAAGTGAAGAAAGCGACCCAGAACAATAACGTATTTACTGCACGGCCACGACGGAACAGGCTCACCACGTTTGCTGCTTCAGGTACATTTTCCTGTGGCAGTTTAAAGGTAGTAGTTTCTGTAACACTTAGATTTGGAGCCAAACGACGTACAATTTGACGTGCTTTTTCCTGTTTATTGTCTTTGACGATAAAAGCTAAAGATTCCGGCAGGAATTTCCAGATCACTGGCAATAAAAATAATGGAATACCTGCAATAAAGAACATGATTTGCCAACCAAAACTTGGGGTAAACCATGAACCTAATAAGGCAGCCATCACACCACCTACCGCATAACCACTGAACATGGTCGTCACCAAGGTACTACGCATTTTTTGTGGTGCATATTCAGAGGTCAGTGCCACCAGGTTTGGCATTACACCACCAATGCCAAGTCCAGCAAGGAAGCGTAATATACCAAACTCAGTCGGGTTTGAAGCAAAACCGCCAGCAAAGGTCAGACCACTGAATAACACGATACAGATCATGATCACTTTTTTACGGCCAATTTTATCTGCCAGAGAACCAAAGATCATCGCGCCAAACATCATGCCGGCAAGCGCAGTACTGGCAAGCATTCCCGCTTGAACGGCACTTAGGCCCCAGTCCTGCATTAATAAAGGTAAAACAACACCATTGATTGCTAAATCGTAGCCGTCAAACAAGATAATGAGTAAACACCAAGCAACTACATTGAAGTGAAAAGGCGTAAATTTCGCATTATCGACTACAGAATTTATATCAACTGTTTCCGTTGTCATCGTTCTCATCTCCCATGAGTACTTGTCCATAAAATCCTTTTGAATATCCGGGGGGAATATTCAAGTTTTAGCAATATACGCAAGTGAGATTTAGTGCACAATAAGACCAAATGATGGAGTTATTTCAGCCATAAAATAGAGGTTATTTGTGTGATTTATCACATTTTCATAAAGCTAAATAATTGAATATTTAGACATTTATCATTCTCATTAAAATGCCTATATAAATAGTCTATAGACCAATGATTTTTTGATTTATTCAATTTTTTATGAATGATTTTTATACTTTAAACAAAAAATCCCTTTCTTATGAAAGGGATTTTTTGACTCAATTAAGATTTATAGCAAGTGGATTGGCAAAAAGTGACTAGGTTTTAATAGAATTCAGCTTCTGTTTCGCCAGTAAGGTCTCAGCATTTCGTTCTGCGTTCAGATCTTTACGTACAATCATCGCCACTGAAATCGCGCCAATAATGGCTGGAATCGCAACTGCAAGGAAGTTCATTTTATGTGGCAGCTCCATACCTAACAGGAATCCAATAATAATTGGACCAACGATTGCCCCTACCCGACCGACTGCAGACGCGCAACCAATACCAGTAGAGCGGATTGCCAATGGATAGTACTGAGCCACGAAACTATAGAGCAGAATACTACTACCAATTGCTGAGGCACCTGCAGCAGCGACTAACAGATAGATCACAGCCTGTGGAGAGTTAAAGCCTAATCCAACCAGTGAAACGGCACCTAACAGGAACATGCCAATAATGACGGGTTTCAGATGGAAACGATCCGCCAGAATACCACCACCAATGGTTCCAACTACTGCACCAATATTCATCGCCATCAGGAACATTAAACTGTTACCCAGAGAATAACCCGCTGCCATCATCAGTTTTGGTAACCAGCTACCCAATGCGTAGACCATAAGCAGACACATAAAGAAGTAGCACCAGAATAATAAAGTACTCATGCTACGCCCCTGCTTAAATAAAGCGGCAATAGAAGCATCGGGTGCATGCACTTCATTCAGTACAAACTGCGTACTTGCAGTGACATTTTGCTCAGGACTGATCTGTTGAACAATTTTACTAGCCTTTTCATTTTGCTGTTTTTTTACCAGGAAAGTTAAAGATTCCGGTAAATAAAAATACAGGATAGGCAGCATCAATAATGGAATACCTGCGATATAGAACATGATTTCCCAACCAAAACTTGGGGTAAACCAGGCACCTAATAACGCCGCCATAATCCCGCCGACTGCATAGCCACTAAACATGGTAGTGACTAAGGTACTGCGCATTTTTTGTGGTGCATATTCAGAAGTTAATGCGACCAGATTCGGTAAAACACCGCCAATACCTAAACCGGCAATAAAACGCAGGATGCCAAATTCAGTCGGACCAGAGGCAAACCCGCCCCAGAACGTAAATCCACTGAATAAGGTCACACAAATCAGGATGACATTTTTTCGTCCAATTTTATCTGCCAGCATACCGAAGAGCATGGCACCAAACATCATGCCCGCCAGAGCAGTACTCGCAAGCATTCCGGCCTGAACTGCCGTCATATTCCATTCTTGCATCAGTAGGGGTAAAGCAACACCGTTGATTGCCAGATCATAACCGTCAAAAATAACGACAAATACGCACCAAAGTACGATCTTTAAATGAAAAGGTTTAAACTTTGCTTCATCCACTACAGCATTCACATTCACTGTTGTTGCTGTCATTTTTTCTCACCTCCAATTGTGAGCTTTTTTATTCTATGAAAAAATGAACGTTCATTCACTTTTGTATATAAAATGGATGATTCTTTAAACCTTGTCTACTGCAAAACTTACCAAGTTAGATGTTTTTAATAAAATTTAGGCTAAAGTCGTAAATTGAATGATTTTTAGACAGACCAATGAGAAAATAAGGCGAAGTTAATTAATTATACTTTTCACGTTATTTATATTTTTATTATCTAGGTACAATTAGGAGGTTATTTACTTCTTTTTCTAGAAACCCCACGCATAAAAAAAGCCCCCTGCGTAAGCAGAGGGCTTTTGGAATAA
>NZ_DDLD01000110.1:0-14898 GCF_002339435.1 Acinetobacter sp. UBA2581
CCGTCAATGCGTAAGTCCTAACTAATATAATCCTTCATCAAAAAAACCCAGCTTATGCTGGGTTTTTTATGGTTTAAAAATCTCTTTCAAGCTGCCGTTGGAGTATCGGAAAGTTGCAGTAAATACTCTGCCATCAGACGAGTGGCCCATGATTCTGTCTGCATTAAACCCTGATAAAAGCCACAGTGGCTGCCTTTTTTAGTGGTGACGACTACAATATTCGGCATAGCTCGAATGGCATCCTTATACGGTTCCAGATTCTTGATATGACAGACCGGGTCATCTTCCGAGTTCAAAATCATCAATGGAATTTTGACATTTTCAAAGACATAAATCGGGTTGGTGGCCTTGGTATAGCTTTCATAGTCTGAAAAGCCTGCCAGCTCATAGTAGTGCTGTTCAAATTCAGACAAGTCTTTCACCTCAAGCAATTGCTTCCATGAAGGATAAATCTGCCAGGTTTCCTGATAAGGGTGGATAAAACGTTTGATCAGTTTTTTAGCCATGACTTTGCTATAAAACGGATGCACATAAGCAAAACCGGTTTCGGTATTATAACCTGGGCATAAGGCAAAGGCTGCTTTGAGCGGGGTTTGCTCGCCCTCCTCACCCAAGTAGCGAACTAACAGTCCTGTACCCGCAGAAGAACCCACACCATAGAGATCGGATTGAGGAAATTTGTCCTGAATATAGAGCAGCTGTTCACGCAAGTCCTGAGTGGAGCCAAACAGGTTCATTTTTGGCACAGGCATTGGCAGGTCAGCATGACCACGGCGCAAACACAGGGCAACACGCCAGCCTGTATATTTATGCAGGTCACGTACCAGCTCCCGCATGGATTCCGGAGAACCGGTAATGGTATGTAATAACACAATAGTAGGTGTACTTGGCGGTAAATCTAAACCATACCAGGCAATGCCAGTAATGCCGCCATCGGACATATTCAGCTGCTCAAGCACATCATATTGCAGCTTAATCGTGCGTTTTTTTATCAAGTCCAGATATAAAATGTGCGCATGCGCATTCGATAACCACGGTGTTGGACGATATTTCTGTTTTAAAAGTGGTAAACGTTCAATCACACCAGAAAATAAACCATTCGGATTATAATAAAGTGTTGGAAGATCTGCTCCGCTAAAGCGGTCCAGATATTCACTTGAAAGTTGACTCATTTTTTTAAGCCACATTTTCATCTGTATTCCCCTATAGTTTTCTATCAGTGATGTACAAACTTCATGCCGACTTGAATCAATTGTAGGAAATTAAGTATTAGCCTGATAAGCCTGAATCCGCTGGCCCATTTCTATAGCTAAGGCTTCAAGTCCAGATTTTGGTCGGATCATTACTTCAAAATCAATGATCTGACCTTCATCATTGAACTGAATCATGTCGATTCCCTTAATTTTCTTATCGCCGACATTGGCTGAGAACTCAAGTACAACATTGTTACCATCTTCACTAAGAAATTCACGGTGATAAGTAAAGTTTTCAAAGACCTGAATCACATTGGTCAGGATAAAAAATACAACCTGTTTCCCGGGATAAGGCTGAAAAGCCACGGGCGAGCGGAATACGACATTATCCGCGAGGAGTTCATTCAATATGGACATATCACGTGTTTCCAACATTTCATGCCAGCGTGTAATAGCCTGTTTTGTTATTTCAAGTGTCATTTTAGATTCCTTTTATTTTTAGAGTTCTATCTATACGCTTTCTTCGTTTTAATAATGAAATTTCCCCCTTTAGTAAAGGGGGTTAGGGGGATTCTCTTTATATTTAAATCCCTCCCAACCTACCTTTTATAAAGGGAGGAGTATTCTTTTTTGGACAGCTTTTGTCTTTAAACAAAAGTTCCTTCTTAGAAGGAAAAGCTGAGCGAGAGGTAATTTATTACCCTGATCCCAGCCCTCTCTCCCAGAGGGAGAGGACTTGAAGGCTATTAAATCACCGCAGCCAATTCAGCACCCTGACGGATCGCACGTTTCGCATCCAGCTCACCTGCTTCTTTCGCACCGCCAATGAGATGCACGTTTTTACCGGCAGCTTTCAGTTCATCAAACATGGCGGTATAAGATTCCTGACCAGCACAGATAATGACATTATCTACGTCTAATACTGCAGGTTGATCATTCACTATAACGTGCAAGCCCTGATCATCGATTTTTTCATAGCTTGCACCGGCAATCATTTTGACATTGCGATGTTTTAAGCCAGTACGGTGAATCCAGCCTGTGGTTTTACCCAGACTTGAACCGACAGAAGCTGCTTTACGCTGCAATAAATAAATTTCACGTTCAGGTTGTTCTACATTGGCTGTCTTAAGTCCACCAACATTTTCATAGTTAGTGTCGATCCCCCATTCATCATAGAATTTTTCCGGATTGACACTGCCACTTTCGGTCCCATGACTGAGCAGCTCGGCTGTATCAAAGCCAATACCACCTGCACCAATAATCGCTACACGCTGGCCGACTGGTTTACGCTCTCTAAGTACATCCAGATAAGACAATACTTTAGGATGATCAATTCCAGGAATATCAAGCTGACGCGGTGTCACCCCAGTGGCAACCACAATGTCATCAAATTCGGCTGAAATCAGCTGATCAAAGGTCGCGGTGCAATTTAATTTCAATTGAATACGTGGTTGCAATTCAATCTGACGTTTAAAATAGCGCAAGGTTTCATAAAACTCTTCCTTACCTGGAATGGTCTTCGCAATATTAAATTGCCCACCAATCTGTGCTGAAGCTTCAAATACAGTGACATGATGGCCACGACCTGCTGCATAGATGGCAAAGCTTAAACCTGCCGGCCCCGCACCAATCACTGCAATATTTTTCGCTACATTGGTTTCTTTAAAGATCATTTCGGTTTCATAACAAGCACGTGGATTCACCAGACAGGTGGCAATTTTCATCGAGAAAATATGATCCAGACAGGCTTGGTTACAACCGATACAGGTATTGATTTCATCACTACGGCCCTGTTCTGCTTTTAAGACAAACTCAGAGTCTGCCAGCATTGGACGTGCCATTGACACCATATCGGCATCACCTGTAGCCAGGACATATTCTGCCATTTCCGGGGTATTAATACGGTTAGAGGTAATAAGAGGAATATTCACCTGACCTTTTAGCTTACGCGTAACCCAGGTAAAGGCCGCACGTGGCACTTTGGTAGCAATGGTCGGGATACGCGCTTCATGCCAGCCAATACCGGTATTAATAATCGTCGCGCCCGCTTTCTCAATGGCTTTGGCGAGTTGGATTACTTCTTCTAGAGTTGAACCGCCTTCAACCAGATCCAGCATCGAAAGACGATAAATAATAATAAAGTTCTCACCGACCATTTCACGGGTACGGCGTACAATTTCAATCGGGAAACGGATACGGTTTTCATAGCTGCCACCCCATTCATCATCACGATGATTGGTACGTGCTGCGATGAACTCATTGATCAGGTAACCTTCTGAGCCCATGATTTCGACACCGTCATAACCTGCATACTGAGCCAGTCTGGCACAGTTGGCAAAATCATCGATGGTCTGCTGCACTTCAGCCGAGCTTAAGGCATGCGGTTTGACTGGATTAATCGGTGCCTGAATTGAAGACGGCGCAACATTTTCCGCCTGATAAGAATAACGGCCGGTATGCAGGATCTGCATGGCAATTTTCCCGCCAGCTTCATGTACAGCTTGGGTAATCACTTTATGCTTTTCAGCTTCTTCAATCGTATCGAGCTTGGAACCACCCTGAAAAGTGACGCCATGATCATTCGGCGAAATACCACCTGTGACAATTAAGGCTACACCACCCTTGGCACGTTCTGCATAAAAGGCAGCCATCCGATTATAACCGCCCGGTGCTTCTTCTAAGCCCACATGCATGGAGCCCATCAAGACACGGTTTTTAAGCGTGGTAAAACCCAGATCCAGTGGGGCAAGTAAATTCGGATATTTAGACATTTCAACTCCTTAGCGTGCAGATGTGCTGGCTATTTTTATTCAGGCTGACTGATTTACTCCCATCAAGCAGCAGTCTTATGCAACTTGTTGCACTAATTTATAGTGCAGAATTGATTTTTATGCAACATGTTGCATAATAATCCCGAGTCATTTTTTTGAGACGTTTATGTCTTTATCACATGTTTTACTCACCAGCCTGATTGAGAAACCGAGCACTGGCATTGAACTGGCACGCCGTTTTGACCGCTCCATGGGCTTCTTCTGGAATGCCACCCATCAGCAGATCTATCGTGAACTGAATGCCATGCTGCAAAAAGGCTGGATTTCGACGATAGAAGAGGAAGATTCTCATAGCCGTAAAAAAACCTATCAGGTAGAGCGACTCGGCCGGGAAGAACTGGCTAACTGGATGCTGGAGCACAGTTCCCCAGCACAGCTTCGGGAAGAACTGATGGTTCGTCTGCGTGCAGAAGCCCAGCTGGGCGGCAACAGCACCTTACCTGAACTGGAACGCCATCTAGAAATACATAAAGAGAAGCTTAAAACCTATCAGCAGATTTTCGCCAAAGACTTTGCTCAAGCTGACGAAAATGACCGAACCCTGTATATTCATAAAATGATTCTGCAACTGGGTATTGACCAGGAACTGGGCTGGATTGCCTGGCTGGAACAGGTTATTCCTAAACTTAAACAATTCGATGTAGAAAAATTATAAATACGGAGATATGCATGCCCTTCTATAGCATGCCAGATGGCGAACAGTTATTTGTACGTGAATACGGTCAGGGTCAACCGGTCCTGGTCCTATCAGGTCTGGGCATGTTGAGCTGGCAATGGGCAGCTTTTCTCTATCCACATCAGAAAAATTTCCGCTTTATTATTCCCGAATGGCGTGGGTTTGGGGCATCTAGTCACTGCAAAATTCCGCAAGACCTGGATGTGATTTCCAGTCACTGGCTTGATGTTCAATCAGTGATCCAGCAGCTTAATTTAGATCAATTCATTGTGATCGCTTACTCTATGGGTGCGACAACCACCATGCATGGCTTGTGCTATAGGGATTTTGCCAAACATATAGCAGCTTATTTGCATATTGACCAAACACCTAAGATTCCGGTTGATGATGCTTGGGCATTTGGACTTTTTGGTTCACGCCATCAGGAATTTATTGAAATTTTGCAGCAGCTTTCAACATTACTTGCAGAACATCAGCAGATTGAACTCATTCGGAATCTGGATACTGCAGTACGTCAGCAAATTACAGCATTATGGCTGCGCTTCATCCAGCTACAAAATGATAGTCCAGCCAGTTTAAAAGTGTTTAAGTTCATCCTGAACAGATCTCGTCTGCAAAGCCTGCTCCTGCCTTCCAGTCGGGTAGATTATATGACGTGGTACATCAATAATTATTTATATCATCATGAAGATTATCGTGAAGCTCTGGCGAAGCTTACTTGTCCGGTAACTTTCTTTAGCGGTGTACAGTCCAAACTTTATCCTGTGGAAGGCCAGCGCCTGATTGCCCAAAGCCTGCCTCAGGCTAAACATGTGCTTTTCAACAAATCTGGTCATACTCCTTTACTGACCGAACCACTCAAATTTGCCAAGGAGCTCGGCATCTTTCTGAAAGAAAATTTACAGTCCAGCTCTTCAGCGGCTTAAAGATTAAGGAGAAGAAATCATGAAAAAACTGGTGGTGTTTTCAGGTGCTGGCATGAGTGCTGAAAGTGGGATTAACACCTTTCGTGACAGTGATGGGCTTTGGGAACACTATCGTATAGAAGAAGTTGCCACACCGGAAGCTTGGGCTAAAAATACGGAACTGGTGCAACGCTTTTATAATGCCCGACGTAAAAATATTCTGGAAGCACAGCCAAATGCAGCTCATCAACTCATTGCTGAACTTGAAGATGATTTTGATGTCCATGTGATTACCCAAAATATTGATGATCTGCATGAACGCGCCGGAAGTTCTAAGGTTATTCACCTGCATGGCAATATCCGCCTAGCCAAAACCTCAGGCCCGAATTGCCAGTACACCACCGAGTTTTATCCAATCGAAGGCACTGATTTAGATTTGACTAAACACTTCTGTAAGGAAGGCTATCCACTACGTCCACATGTGGTCTGGTTTGGCGAAGCTGTACCAGCTTATGAAGAAGCACAAGATTGTGTACGGGATGCTGATATTTTTGTGGTTATTGGAACTAGCCTGCAAGTATATCCTGTTGCTGGTTTAATCCATGAGATTCCAGCTCACTGCACAGCTTATTATATTGATCCCAAAGCAGATCAACAGCATTTACCCGTTCAGTTTCACAAGATTTCCCAGACGGCCACAGAAGGCATGAAAACCTTACTTAAATTACTTGAGTCCGAGATCTAGTCATCATTCAAAATTCGTATTCTATAGTTGACAGTATGCAACAATCATTTTTTAATCAGCCTATTGTTGCAGGAATGGAATTAAACGATGCTGACTGATCTGGATGATTTTTACTGTTTTGCGCAGGTCGTCGAACATGGTGGCTTTAGTGCAGCCGAACGTGCTACCGATATTCCCAAATCCAAGCTCAGCCGCCGCGTTTATAATCTGGAAGAACGTCTTGGCGTCCGTCTGATTCAGCGTAGTTCCCGTCATTTTGCAGTCACTGATATTGGCATGAATATCTATCGCCATGCACAAGTGATGCTCAGTGCAGCACAGGCTGCACACGACCTGGTAGATCATCTCAGTACTGAACCGCGTGGCACTATTAAAGTCAGCCTGCCCGTCTCCATTGCCCAGAATGAAATGGCAAAAATCCTGCCGGATTTCCTGAAAAAATATCCTAAAATTAAAGTCCAGATGATGATCACCAATCGACGCGTGGACATCATTAACGAAGGCTTTGATCTGGCCCTACGGGTACGGACCAGCCTGGATGATGATCCGAATCTGGTAATTCGTCAGTTTGAAAAAATCGAACAGCATCTGTTTGCCAGTCAGGGCTATCTGAATGAATTTGGCGATCTGAAAACGCCTGAACAGCTCTCTGAACATAAAATTTTAAGCATGGCTGAGGAACATACTGAACAGTTCCTGATATTGCAGAATGAGCAGCAGCAACAGAAAAAAATCCGGATCAACCCGACCGTAATGGGATCAGACCTGAATATGCTGGCACAACTGGCGGCTTCAAGCTGCGGCATTACCTTATTGCCCGATAATGTCGTGCAGCAATATGTAGAACGTGGCGAACTGGTTCGGGTACTTTCAGACTGGAAAACCGCACATGGCATTTTTCATCTGGTTTATCCTTCCCGTCGTGGCCTGTTACCGGCTGTGCGGGTATTTATTGATTATCTGGTTGAGCACCTGCATCTTGTATAAATAGAAATATTTCAGGCAAAAAAAATAGCTCATTCTTGGGGAAAAATGAGCTAATAAAAACAATTCACTACAGCATGAAGTGAACGAAAGGAAACTACTACCGCTAAGCCAAATCTAATACACAGTAATCAGACATCTAATAGAACAATCATGAACTAGGTATAAATAGATTAAGAGAATTTGGCTGGTTAAACCACTTCTTCATGTAGTGTTTTGTAGGCTTTCGTCACCAATAGCAAGCAAGCTGTAATTTATGTAAGCTACTGTATTTCAATGCATAACGTGAAAAATAATTTAAATTTCTGGATACTCGCCTGTACCTTCTGGCCACGGCGATAACAGCTCAAAACCTGTGTCGGTCACGACTACCATGTGCTCCCATTGAGCTGACCAGGATTTATCCGCAGTCACGACTGTCCAGCCGTCCTTTAACTCTTTAACACGTGCTTTGCCCATATTGACCATAGGTTCAATAGTAAAGACCATACCGGGTACCAGTTTGATGCCCTGACCTGGTTGCCCGTAATGCAGAATGTTTGGCTGTTCGTGATAAATTTTACCAATCCCATGACCACAATATTCACGCACAATGGTGTAGCCTTCACGCTGTGCAACAGACTGGATTGCATAACCAATATCGCCTAGGGTTGCGCCCGGTTTAACGGCATGAATCCCGGCAACCATAGCTTCATAAGTGGTTTCGACCAGGCGTTTGGCTTCAGGAGATGGTGTACCAACATAATACATCCGGCTGGTATCGCCAAAATAACCGTCTTTAATAATTGCAACGTCAATATTAATAATATCGCCGTCTTGCAAGACAGTATTCGGAGATGGAATACCATGACAAACTACTTCATTCGGTGAAATACAGGTGGTTTTGGTATAACCATAATAGCCAATATTGGCAGGCGTCACTTTTAGCGTATTGACGATAAAATCATGACAGATGTCATCCAGATATTCAGTCGTGACACCCGGCTTGACATGCTCTCCGATCATTTCCAAGACCTGTGCAGCCAAACGCCCAGATATACGTAATTTTTCGATATCTTGTTCGGTTTTCAGAGTAATCGCTGGAGCTCGCATGGATCTATCCTCAAGGTGAATCGGGAAATTATAGTCCTTTTTCAGCCAAGATGCGCATTTGTTCGGTCTGCATGACAATTCTTAAAACTTGCTATAGAGAATCTCAATGCTGCTTATTTATACAAACAATAAGCCGAATATAATGAAATGAAGTCTAAATGATTTATTTATTTAAAAATAAATTATATTTTTTTCAACTGAATATCAAAGATATATTTCTACCAAGCTTTTAAAGTTCACTTTATCCGATCGTCAAGATCAGTAAAATCAAGGCTTTCGGCATTAAATTAAACTCCAAAAATCATCATATATACACTAAAATCGCTTTCTTTTATTTATTTGTTCTCCTTCTATGACAAGTCTCCGTACAAGAGATATTGTGGCCTTAGGTTTTATGACCTTTGCACTGTTCATTGGTGCGGGCAACATTATCTTTCCACCGATTGTGGCTCAACAAGCCGGTGAGCATGTATGGTTAGCTGCCCTAGGTTTCCTGATTACGGCAGTTGGCCTACCTGTCATCACCATCGTGGCATTGTCACGTGTTGAAGGTTCAATCCAGATCTTAAGTTCTCCTTTAGGTAAAGCAGCCAGTCTTTTACTGACTGTGGTCTGTTATCTGACGGTTGGACCTTTATTTGCGACACCACGTACTGCAACCGTTTCTTATGAAATCGGCTTTTCTTCATACTTTGGCAATGCACCTAGCAATCTGCTGATCTATAGTGTGATCTATTTCGCTGTAGTGACTCTGGTTTCCCTTTATCCAAATAAGATTCTGGATACGGTTGGATACTTCCTGTCCCCAGTAAAAATTATCGCATTGATCATTTTAGGCGGTGCTGCAGTGTTGATTCCTGCCGGCAAACCACCTGCTGCAGTGGGTAACTATGTTACAAGTCCGGTAACTGAAGGCATCGTTAATGGTTATCTGACCATGGATACCTTAGGCGCATTGGTCTTTGGTATTGTGATCGTGCGTGCGATTACTTCTCGTGGCGTAACGGATCGCAAGCTGATTACCAAATATGCAGTCAATGCAGCGATTATTTCTGGTATCGGTTTGACGCTGGTGTATCTCAGCCTGTTTAAACTAGGCCTAGGTAGTCACGATGTTGCCCCTAATGCTGCCAATGGTGCGATTATTCTGCATGCCTATGTACAACATGCTTTTGGTGATATGGGTGCTTATTTCCTTGCCACCATGATCTTTGTTGCCTGCATGGTGACTGCGATTGGTTTGACCTGCGCATGTGCTGAATATTTCTCGTCTATTACCAAACTGCCTTATAAAGCCTTTGTCTTTGTACTGGTCGGCTTCTCGCTAGTGATTTCAAATCTTGGTTTGACCAAACTGATTGCCGTGTCTGTGCCTGTATTGAGCGCGATTTATCCGCCTGCGATTGCAGTGATCCTGCTAAGCTTCTGCGGTCATTTCTTTAAAAAGCCTGCTCAAGTTGTTGCACCGGCCACACTGGTTGCATTTATTTTCGGTATTTTCGATGGCCTTAAAGTTGCTGGCCTTGAATTACCTGAATTACTACAGAACTTACCGCTTTCTGAACAAAATATGGCATGGTTGATTCCATCTCTTATTGTTCTTGTCATTGCCGCTGTGATTGACCGTATCAGGAATTAATCTTTCTAAGAGGTCATAAAAATCGTATTTTTACCCAAAATCCGGTTTTAGCGTGATCAATATCTGTCAGGTTTTACCCAAACCGGCATTTATTGTTTACACCCTCACCTTCTCATCATAACCAAATTGTATTTTAGAAAGCGTTATACACTTTTAATCAATTATTTTAATTAGCTTCTTTCTTACTTCTATTTTCATTCTTTAGCAGAAGATCAACCCTACTCTGTATTTTACTGTTTTTTAAACATATTGTTTCCTGATTAAACCAACTCACCTTCATCATTCTACATAGACTTACATTCTCTGGATTATCTCTACAAATCTTTGGCGTAGAATTTGCTTTTCCCAATGGTAGCAATGAATGATTGCTTGAAACTTCAGTCGGACTGCACTCGCTGAAATGTTTAAGATGATGATTCAGATGCAATCATTGATTAGTGCGGTAATACGACTAAAGGAGGCCTTTTTAACTGTTAAAGTTCACTTAAATAGTTGCAAAGGTTGAAATTAAGAAGTACAACTGTATATTCAATTCAGACTAAATCAATAAGATTTACTCTTCAATTATACAAATAAACAGGAGGGATGGAGATGTTATCAATACATTTCAAAAAGCAAGTCTTCATTGACGCTCTTAAGGCAAATACCAATCTGGTGACTTTCCTAAGCACCACGGTTGCGCTTATGCTGACCTTGATTATGCATTGTTTAATTCAAGGCAATTTAAAATTTGAGTACGTAGGTTATGCCTTGATTGTTTCGGCAGCCTTTTTCTTATGGGCTGTGATTGACCAGAAATACCGATAATTTATTAATAAATTTATACCCCAGTGGATGATCTGGCCAGTCATCCATCTGGCAGAAAAGAAATAAATTAAGCTTAAAGCTCGAAAAATAAAATCAACCATTAAAAATTAGAATAATCCGATCGCCGCCCCATAAAGAAGCACGCCCGTCCCTCCCAATTCTGCAATAATCAAACTGACCATTGCCAAAGTCATAAGCACGCCCGGCAACTGAAATTTACCCAGTTGATGCGGTCGCTTAAACTGATTCGTCGTATCTTTCAAAAACCCATGCAAGATATACGCACTAATCGAGAAACTGAAAAAGAGAACATTGATCAATATACAGATCAAATTAATCTGCGAAGATAATGCTGAATAATAAGCCAATACTGCCAGAATCAATGTCGCAGGGGCATAAAGCAGACTGCTGCGATGAGCAATATCCACATAATAATGCGCCCGTGAATTGACAGACTGACGGATTTGCCAATATTTCCATACCCCGGTTAACATCCCCATCCATAAGAATATTCCACTAAAAATAATCGCGATCTTTACTGCCAGATCAAGTTCGATTCCCTGCATATTTTCATTCCGTTTTTATCATCGTAATGACTTTTTAGTCATTGTTTTAATAAGTTTCTTTGAAGAAGTCAGGTAAATTTAAGTATTCATTCTGATTCAAAAATATAGTGTAGCCCATGTCTGAATTCGAAACATTGACTCTAAAGTGCCAGGATGGCTATCAATTAAGTGCACGTTTTTATCCAGCTACTGATGCTGAATGCAAGAAATCTCCTATATTAATCTGCCCTGCGACTGGCATTACCAAACAGTTTTATCATAGTTTTAGCTGTTGGCTGCAAGCTCAGAGTTATGCAGTGCTGGTATTTGATTTTCGGGGTATTGGCGAATCCTTAAAAGGTCCGGTTAAGCATTCTAAAGCCAGTATTGTGCAATGGGGACAACTGGACATTCCGGCTGCAATTGATGCGCTATTAGCTAAGACTCAGACAGAAAAGGTCATCTTACTTGGGCATAGTGCTGGTGGACAGCTGCTGGGTATTGTCCCAAACTATGCCAAAGTGGAAAAAGTCGTGGCAATTGCTGGATCGACGGGTCATGTTAAAGGTTTAAAGGGTCGTACCAAATTACTAGCACCAGTGATGTTCAATATCATTTTCCCATTGGCACGTATCACCAAAGGCTATGGTCCAACTCAAGCGATTGGTATGGGTGAAAACCTGCCAAAAGATGTGGCGCGTGAATGGGCAGAATTTTGTAGTAAACCAGGTTATATAATTAATGCGATTGGTAAAAAGATCGCACCAGCACATGACTATCATGCCCAGATCACCTGCCCGATCACATCAATCTGGGCTTCGGATGATGAAATCGCCACTCAAGCGAATGTCAAAGACTTGCTGCGCTTATATCCAAAAGCAGCCACAGAAATGATTGAGCTAAAACCCCAAGAATATGGTCATAAAGGGATTGGCCACATGCTGATGTTCAAGAAGTCACATCAAAACTTATGGCCAGTCATTGAGCAGCAGTTATCTGCCTAAAGATGATTTAAATGGCTATTGATAGGTTAATGTGCTTTAATACGCTCAGTATGAGATGAGCCTCTTACAGTATGTGCCTCAGATGTGCATACGACTAGCCCCTAACCATGGGGCTTTTTAATGTCTATATGATTTTGAAGTCGTATTAAAATTTAACCGAAAAATGCAATGATGCTCTGAATCACCACAGCATTCACAATATCAATAAAAAATGCACCACATAGCGGTACGATCAAAAATGCTTTATGTGATGGACCATAGCTATTGGTGACCGCCTGAATATTTGCAATCGCAGTTGGAGTTGCTCCCATACCAAAACCACAATGCCCCGCCACCAATACGGCTGCATCGTAATTTTTTCCCATGATTCTAAAGGTCACAATTGCGGTAAATAAAATCAGTACCGCTGTCTGCGCAAACAAAATGGTAATGAGCGGGCCTGCCAAATCGGCCAGCAACCAGAGTTGCAGCGACAGTAAAGCCATTGATAAATACAGAGACAATGACGCATTTCCGAATACATCAATAGCACGGTCGAAAATATCGACTTTTAGCACATGCTCCAGGAAGTTACGTACAATCACTCCTGTCCCTAAGGCCCAGACAAAGGTCGGCAGTTCAAACCATCTTCCCTGACTAATCTCTGTCATTTCATTCGCAACAAAAATACATAGTGCAAACATCCCCAAAGTTGACACTGCATTACTGGCTGTAATCAACCGGGTTTTCTTTGGATATTCGAAGGGTGCGGTGTTGATGCTAGTATCGAGTTGTTGTTCATTGGTCTCTTGCGCTACTGTCTCTGCCAATTGATTGCGTTTAATCAAGAATTTGGCAACCGGGCCACCTACAAGCCCACCAATAATCAAACCAAAAGTAGCACTGGCCATACCGAGGACAATTGCTCCTTGAATCCCATGTTGAGTTTCAAGTACTTCACCCCAAGCACCGGCAGTACCATGTCCACCCGTTAAGGTAACAGAACCAACAATCAAGCCAATCAATGGATCAAGCCCAAGTGCTGTGGCTAAACTCATGCCAACCGCATTTTGCACGACTACAAATAGAATGACGCAGACTAGAAAGATCAGCAGTGATTTTCCGCCTTCTTTGAGCTTGGTAAAGTCTGCACCTAAACCAACAGAGGTAAAGAACATCAGCATCAGAATAGTTTGGATTTCTGAGTCAAATGTGGCACTGATATTAAAAAATTTATAGAGAATAAAAGCCGCAATCGCTGCGACTAAACCGCCGATTACGGGTTCAGGTAAATTATAGTTTCTAAAGAAGCCAATTTTACTAACCAGATACCGCCCAATAAAAAGAAAAAATACCGCAATTACCAAAGTGCCAAAGGCATCGATCTCATAATTCATAACATTCCCTATTGGCTTTATTTTTATACAGTTTTAGGAAAATAGTATGAAAAATCAATTTTAGAAATGTTATGCAAGTTATTGTTTCTAGTAATTGTTTAATTTATAGCTCGAACAGGTGCAATTAATACAATGGAATATCATAGACCCAGTTTTTGGTTTGTTGGTCAGTGGTGGTTTCACACACATAGTAATCATGATCCCATGCTCCTTGATGGAAAATTTCTTTTTTGGTGTATGTCACCTGTTTACCATTTTCGACACAGACAAAGCTGTCACCTTGGTCTTTGACTTTAGTTCCGTTCAGGAAACCGCCAATACAGAGGAAGCGGGATTGTGTTTTCACTACTCAATTACCAAATATATTTTAGATAAAAATATCATCGTTTAGATATTATTCGTCATCATGAACGATAAGATGACGAATAACAAAATTTAAACTTTTTAAAATAAAATTAATTTATATACAATGCCATACCCTTTGCTCTGTATCGAAATTAATTATTTTTTTCTCTTTTAATTTTTGCAATTCATTACTAGTTTGGTCTGGATTCAATCCAAACAGATGACGTGCATGCAACCGTGTAAAACCATCAGGTACTATATCCTTAAATTTCCGTATAAGTATCTCAGGTTCCATATCATATACATGATATAAACATGCAATAAACTTATTATTTTCCTCTTTAAACTCAGGTTTTCTTAGGCCTAATTCAGACATTTTTACTGTAGCAGTGTTTAAACCTTCCCCTAATTCCTTATTCGGTGCTTGTTTAGACTTAGATAACAATCTCACAATTTTAGGGTTTCTAGAAAACCTATTATCTAAAATGTTATCAACTTTAATCATACCTGGTAATTTACCAGGACTTTCGAATGAAATTTGATTATCAAAAATTTTGACATGAACAGAATCCTGGATCGAATAATCTCTATGAATTAAACAATTGACAAGAATTTCCCAAATAGCTTCATCTGGATATTTAGGAGTTTTTCTACCTTCTAATCCCCATAAATATATTTTATCTAAAACACTTTTAATAAATTCAAAACTTTGTTGTAAAATTTCTAATATATTACCTCGCAGATTCAAATACCAAG
>NZ_DDLD01000066.1:0-11659 GCF_002339435.1 Acinetobacter sp. UBA2581
TAAGTGTCAACAGACCCTAATATAAATAAAATGAAGTAGAATTATAAAAAGAATAATTTCAAATCTTCACCGAGATGACCAGAAGTCTTTTTGCAATTGAACCGTTTCCTGTTCAAGTTCCATGATTGGTCCAATCAGCTCAATATTCTTCTGACCATGAGCAAAAACATACTCAGCAGAAACACTCATAGTCGGATTCTCATTGTGGTTTCCAGTACATTGCAATAATTTTTCTTCGGTCATGGCATAGACCACCCGCCCGATATTGGCCCAATAAATCGTTCCAGAACACATGCAGCAAGGTTCAACTGCCGTATATAAGGTGCATTCAGCCAGATAATCCGGCGTAAAATTGCTGGCTGCGATCCGGGCTAAAGTACTTTCTGCATGGTTGACCGTATCAATATTACATTGGGTCAGTAAAACCGTTTCATGATCAGGTGCAACCAGCACCGCACCAAAAGGATGATGGCCTAAAGACATTGCCCGCTTGGCAACCTCATTGGATAATCTTAAAAAAGATAGCATTTGCTCATGGCTAGGCTGTGGCATAAATTACTCTAAAATTAGTAGTTCAATGGTCATAGCTCCTCTAAAAAGAGGATTTTCGACATATATGGAATAAAAAAGCCCCCCAACAGACCAGGGTGCATAAAGGAGGAAATTTAATTTAAACAATATAGCGTTTGCTTAGGCCCCATTCCCCCAGAATGCGGCGATAAGTTGTCGAAGAACGGTCAGCTTCAAAATGTGCTTCCATAGTGATATCCAAAGGTAGCTCTTCCGGTTTCTGGCTTTCGACCATGTCCTGATCTTCAGCAAAAATTTGTGCGTTAAAGTCATAAACCGCTTGCAGATCACCAGTCGTATCAAAATTACGGGTCAATGGCACAAATAAACGGGTTTGATTATGAGATACCGGACAGCAGGCATTCAGAATTTTCAGGATGCCATTTTCCGGAAAATGCACTGTTAAAATCGCTGAAAATGGTGGATAGACATCAAACACACGTTTCCACAAGAATCCTTCTGGGGCCAGATGCTGCAAGCCATGCGGATAATTGCTGACATCGCTGACATATTCTGTATGCAAGCCATAAGGGGTGCGCATAGTTGAATACTTTTGCACGATCGGGTTATCACGTGAAGCAAAAGATTCATGATGCACCCAGGCAAAATGCGCCACATCAATAAAGCCTTCTAACTGCCGGCCACTTGAACCGCCGATATCAACAAATGGCGGTAAGATCGATTGGTGCTCTTCGCTCTCCCAGGTATCCAGATCAGGGAAATTAGCTTCTGCCTCATCCCGGCTAAACAGGCTTGTCCAGACCAGACCGTATTTCAAGACTACTGGAAACTTGGTTAAGGTAAAACGATCCGAAATGTTAGTCAGTTCTGGTTGAGCCGGTATTTTGGTGCATTTTCCTTGAGTGTTGTAATGCAGACCGTGATAAGGACAAATGATTTCTTCACCCTTTACCCAGCCTTTGGTTAATGGCACCCCACGATGCGGACAGATATCACGAACTAGATGAATGCTGCCACTCTCAGTTTGATATAGGGCCATCTTCACATCCAGAAGTTGTACCTGCTGTGGCGTAGTACTCACATCCTGAATACGGGCAACTGGATACCAATGCTGAGCCAGGATATTCCAGTCTGATGGGTCAAAGCCGCTACAGTGCGGTTGACTGAATAAATTAAGCACCGGGATCGCATTCATAGTTCACTCACAAATATTTATTGCATGACAACGGCTTAAATTTTTATTTCATTAAGCTGCCTTGTTGTTCTTTAATAAAATTAGCCAAATGCCTGTTCTACTGTCTATTAGAATGTTTCGTAGCCCGTGTTCCAAAAAATAGAACACAAAACTTTTACTGTTCCATTTCTTTGAAAATTGGCACAGAAATCGCTTATCCACTTGATAGAACCAGAATCACTTAGTTTCTAGCTGAAAATTATGTGATTAAAACGATGTGCAGGTGGATTGACGTGATTTTATGAATATTACTTTTTCAAGATTTTCAGAATATTTTATTGCCGTAGCCAAAACAGGCAGCCTCAGAAAAGCAGCTGATCAGCTTTATATTTCCGTCTCCGCGATTCATCGTCAGATCACTCTGGCAGAAGAAGAATTTGGCATCGTGCTTTTTGAACGGTTGCCGAGTGGCCTGAAGCTGACTTTAGCAGGTGAATTACTGTATGCAGATCTACTCAAATGGCAAAAAGAATTCCAGCAGACCTGTGTACGTTTTGATGAAATTCAGGGTTTATCACGCGGCAGCATTGAACTCGGACTCATTGCGGCACTCAGTGACGGTTTCGTTTTAGATTCCCTGCAATACATGTATGAAAACTATCCTTGGATCAATTTCAATATCCAGATTCAGGAAAGTGATACCGTCTCTAAAATGATTATGGATGCTGAAGTTGATTTTGGCATTCTGCTCAATCCTAAAAGTCATAATCAGCTCGAAGTCATGTCTTTTGTGGAAATCCCGGTGGGATTTGTGATGGCTAAATCTCATCCTTTGGCTCAGGCAGAAAAAATCTATTTTTCCGACACTTTAAATTTTAAGCATCTCATTCCCTGTGCCCCTTTAATCATTCATGACTATGTTTATAGCCTATATAAACATCATCAATTTATGCCGCAGCAAAAGCTGGAGTGTAATGACATTCGCATGATTACCTCTCTGGCAGAGCGCAACTTAGGGATTGGAGTATTGTCCTACATTGATGCCTTACCTTATTTAGTACGTGATGAACTGGTATTTAAACCTATTATTGAGAAAGGGATGCATCCGCTGACCCTTGCTCTTTGTGTGGCACCGAAACGGCAAATTTCCCGAATCTCACAAATTATGATGAACCATCTGATCGACCAGATGGAAGATTTAAAAATTAAATTACAACAGCTTAATACTTCATGTGCTGCCTGATTTAGCTACAGCACGAATAATATTTATTGGAAATAAGATATGACAACCTTATGGATTAAAAACCCTCTTGCTGTATTTACCGCAAATGATCTGGATGCCCGTGGTGGCTTGGTCATTTGCGATGGCAAAATTATTGAGCTGGTGACTCTAGGACAAACCCCAGCATCGCCTTATGACCAGTTCTTTGATGCCCAGAATTTGGTGATTACACCGGGACTGATTAATAGCCATCATCATTTTTATCAGACCTTGACCCGTGCTTGGGCTCCCGTGGTCAATGCGCCGCTATTTCCATGGCTAAAAACCTTATATCCGGTCTGGGCCAAATTGAATACTGAACAGCATTATCTAGCCACTCAAATTGCATTGTCTGAATTACTGCTTTCCGGTTGTACCTTTGCTGCGGATCACCATTATCTGTTTCCACAGCAGCTGTCCGATGCCATTGATGTTCAGGTTGAAGCATCAGAACAATTAGGGATTCGGGTCATGCTGACCCGAGGTTCCATGAGTCTGGGTGAAGATTCTGGTGGCTTGCCACCGCAGCATACCGTACAGGATATGGACACCATTCTGCTGGACTCAGAACGGTTGGTGCAGAAATATCACCAGCGTAGTGCTGATGCGATGGTCAATATTGCGCTTGCACCATGTTCACCATTTTCAGTCACCCAAGAAATTATGCGAGAAAGTGCTG
This sequence comes from Acinetobacter sp. UBA2581, assembly GCF_002339435.1. Classification (NCBI taxonomy): domain Bacteria; kingdom Pseudomonadati; phylum Pseudomonadota; class Gammaproteobacteria; order Moraxellales; family Moraxellaceae; genus Acinetobacter; species Acinetobacter sp. UBA2581. Next base: position 3,646 of record NZ_DDLD01000066.1, read on the forward strand.
CACTGGCAGAAAAACTGGATGTACGTCTGCATACCCATCTGGCCGAAACACTGGATGAAGAAGAATTTTGTCTGTTTAAATTTGGCATGCGCACCGTCGATTATCTGGAAAGTGTAGGCTGGCTTAATTCCAGAACCTGGCTGGCGCATGGCATTCATTTTGATGCCGATGAGATCCAACGCTTAGGGCGGGCTCAAGTCGGTATCTGTCATTGTCCGCATTCCAATATGCGTCTGGCTTCAGGGATTTGTCCAACCATGGATCTACTGGAAGCAGGTGCAGTCATTGGTCTGGGTGTGGATGGCTCTGCTTCAGGTGATGCGTCTAACCTGATTCTGGAAGCTCGGCAGGCGATGTATTTACAACGTTTAAAATATGGTGCAGAAGTGATTACGCCTGAACGTGCTTTAACCTGGGCCACACAAGGCTCGGCACAGGTACTGGGACGTGAAAAGCACCTAGGACAAATCGCAGCAGATTTTCAGGCAGATTTAGCTTTTTATAGTCTGGATGATGTGCGTTTTTCAGGGATTCATGATCCGATTGCCGGCCTGTTACTGTGCGGTGCAGACCGTGCCGAACATGTCATGGTGAATGGACAATGGGTCGTTAAAGACCGGGAAATCCTGAATCTGGATCTTGAAGCGGTTCAGGCTGCACATCGTCAGGCAGCGAAAGCTTTACTTGCGGCCTAAAAAATCTATTAGCGAATTCCTGTTATTTAAATATAAAAAGCCCTTCAGGGCTTTTTGCCAAGAGATTAAACGCAGAATTAATCTAAAGGATTGCCAATAATATTGCTGATAATCCCTTTCATGATATGCGGTCCCTGCTCTTTACGCAGTTCTTCATACCATTCTTTGGTCACGGCTTCATCTTTCATATGTGTCACATCACACCGTTTACGTGCACGCAAGACCAGCTCATTGGCACGCTCATTGCGTTTGTTCTGATAGCGTTTCAAGGCATCTTCCAGACCCAGCGTATTAATCTGTAAAGAACGAGCCAGATAGATTGCATCTTCCATGGCCTGGCAACCACCCTGACCAATATCCGGTGTGGTGCTATGTGCGGCATCACCAACAATTACAACACGACCTTTATAGAACTGGGCAAACGGTTCAATATCATGAATTTCAACCCGATTGGTTTTCTGTTCATCCAGCGCGTCAATCAGATGCTGAACCGGCGCACACCAACCTTCAAAATACTGTTTCAATAAGGTTTTATATTCTGCCCGATTATTCTCTAAACCGACCGGCAACGGTACATCAAAGAAGAAATAGAATTTTCCGTCTGCCACAGGCATCAGCGAAACGCGCTTACCTTGTCCGACAAATGTGGTCCATTGATCTGCCGGAGTAAGCTTTTCTGAAATTTCTACCAGACCATTCCAGTTGACATAACCGGCATAGCGACGAGAAACCTGTTCGCCCAGTACATAGGCACGGGTAATGGAATGGGTTCCATCTGCGCCAATCAGTAGGTCTGTTTTAATTTCTGTACCATCCGCAAATTTAACCAGAACACCGTCTTTCTGTTCTTGCAGCTCAACCATCTTCTTGCCCAGCTGAATATCTTCACGGCCAAGCTCGTCCATCAACATGTTCTGTAAATCAGCACGTGCCACCGGATATGGACGTTGTCCCACTTCTTCAATCAAAGGCAATAAACTGAACTGGGTCATGGTGTCGCCCGTCAAACCATCAATATAGGCCAGCTGATCCATCTGACCACCAAGCTTGGCCACCTGCTCAGTTAAGCCCAGATAATTCAAACATTTTACCCCATTTGACCAAAGTGAAATTGCCGCGCCCACCGGTAAAATCTTTTCTGCCTGTTCATAGATGGTGACTTTATGCCCAAACTTTTTTAGTGCAATTCCTGTGGTCAATCCCCCCATCCCTGCACCAATAATTGTAATCTCCATCTATATGCTCCTCTCAAAATTGTGTTTCTTCCTCCCTGTGTAGCTAAAAGCGTGCCATTTCGAAAATAATGCACTGATTTTTCTCAAAAGTTGGCACAAGCCGTGCATTCATCTATTCATTAAAAACCTGTTTTTATAAGGTCTTTCAGCAGAATTACAGACTTTTATAAAAAATTAGATTCACGTTAAACATAATTTGAATGGAAGATAGTTATGGCAACATTATTTGCACCCATTTTCGAGATCCCTGCCCATATCCAGCAGCTTACCAACTTGGCTGATAGCCGGATTGGTGCAGAAATTCTTGAATGTTCAGATGATTTTTTTGCTGAAGCAAAACGAATGTTGCAATTTGATGCACCAATTTTTGTTGAAGATAAATTTGATAATCATGGCAAATGGATGGACGGCTGGGAAACCCGCCGCAAGCGTCATGCCGGCTATGACTGGGCGATTGTCAAACTGGGGGTAGCTGGAACCATCAAAGCACTAGATATTGATACCACATTCTTTACCGGAAACTATCCAGCTTCTGCTGCAGTTGAAGCCTGCTATGCACCAAATGGTGACTTAAGCACCGCAACCTGGCACTCAATTTTACCAAACAGTATATTAGGTCCGAGCCAGCATCATATTTTTAATATTGATTCAGACGAAGTCTTTACACATGTACGCCTAAATATTTTTCCTGACGGGGGTGTAGCTCGCTTTAAAGTCTATGGTGAAGTAAAAATTCAGGTTCAGGACAGCAATCAGGTAATTGATCTGGTCGCTCTGGAAAATGGCGGTCGTGTCATTGCCTATAGTGATGCGCACTTTGGTCATCCACGTAATCTGATTAATCCGGGGCGTGGCATCAATATGGGTGATGGCTGGGAAACCAAGCGCCGTCGTGCACCCGGTTTTGACTGGTGTATTCTGGCCTTGGGTCAAAGTGGCCAGATTGAAAAAATTGAGATTGATACTGCGCATTTTAAAGGTAACTTCCCTGCTCAAGTCTCTATTCAAGCGATTTATATTGAAGATGCGACTGATCAGCAGTTAATTCCGCAAAGTATGTTCTGGCCATTCCTGCTTGAAGCACAAGAGATGCAGATGGATCATATTCATAGCTTTGTTGAGGAAATCTTAAAACAGGAAAAAATTTCCCATATTCGGGTGAACATGATTCCGGATGGTGGCATTAGCCGGATTCGTCTATGGGGAAAAGTTGTCTGAGTAATTACAACTATGAGCATACAAAGCATAAAAATACAGCCTTTAACTGTTGAAAGTTTCTTGCCTTATGGCGAGGTCATTGCCTGTGAAGGCAATGATTTTTTCCATATTAATGATCAGCAGACTGAGCGTTATCATGCTCTGGCGGTTGCTGAAACAGATGCAAAAGTTGGTCTAAGTATTTTTAGAAATATTCAGACCACTGCCATTCCCTTTACAATCGAAATGCTGGAACGTCATCCTGTCGGTTCACAAGCGTTCATCCCGATGCAGGGCCAGAAATTTTTAATTGTGGTTGCACCTAATCTGGATCATGAAAAACCTGATCTCAGTCAAATTCAGGCTTTTATCAGTAATGGTACACAAGGTGTAAATTACCGTGCCGGAACCTGGCATCATCCTTTGCTGACCTTTGAAGCTCCAAGTGATTTCGTGGTAATCGATCGGATCGGTACTGGTCCAAACTGTGATGTTTATACTTTTCCTGAAAAGATCTTTATCGAAAATTAAGCCCATTAAAAAAGCCCTTATCAATAAGGGCTTTTAAATTTCTTATTTATTGTATTTAGAAATGATATTTCACTAAAGCACTCACGTTATTTTCATCCGCATCCGCAATACCGTATTTGTTATTCCAAACCGAATGCTCAATACCGAGATATAAATTGGTATCAGGAGAAATGTGCTTGCCGACATTCCATTTCCACTGGGTTGTCCAGTTCATCTCACTCGCATGATCATCTTCAGCAGTTGACCAGTCCAGGAAGCCATCTACCAGGAATTCTTCTGTACCCAGTTTAAATGGCACACCATAAGTCAAGGTAAGCTGATAGTCATCTTCCATATTTTCATTATTTACACGATAAAGATTCACGCTGGCATAATTGAATTTTGGAATAGCCAGGTCGAAACCTACACCGTACAGGAAGTTATCAAAACCTTCACCACCTTCCCAAGTCGTTGCTACCAGAACATCTTTCACTGGACCAAATGCCAGCTTTTGACCTGAAACTTCACCCAGACTTAAACGTGGTGAAAATTCAAAATAGCTTGATTTAATATCGTCAGAACCACGCATACGGTCAATGAAAAAGAAGACATCTGCATATTTAACTTTTGCAGCGTATTCAACAGTTAGGGTTGCCTGTTTTTCATCTACAACTTCATAGTTTTCCCCATAAAGCCCAGTAACGCTAAAATCCTGCCAGACTGGTTTTGCCTGTGCAGATGCTGCACCCCATGCAAGTAATGTTGCAGCAGCAACTTGAGTAAATTTCATAAATAAGGTTCCCCAATGGAATTAAAAATCTCATTCTGGATTAAGCAAGAACAAAGCCAACTTTTTTAATTTTTGATAAAAAAGCCCATGACTGGCATGGGCATATGGAGGAAATCAAACTTTAATGCAGCGTTTCTGCGACTTTTTCCGGAACCTCTGTTTTTGACTTAAACATTGGCAGATGATTAAACAGAATGTTTAAAAGGATCGCCATTAAACAGGTTGAACTGATGCCAGAATGGAACAGGGTTTGGAACCATTTAGGGAAATTGGCATAGAAAGAATAGTCAATAATCGGGATCATGCCTGCTGCAATTGAAGTTGCAACAATAATCAGATTTTTCTGCTCGTTATAATCTATTTTCGCCAAGGTGCGGATACCACTCGCAGCCACTGTACCAAATAGCACCAATCCTGCACCACCAAGTACCGGAACCGGAATTGCGGCGATTAGTCGGCCCATAATTGGAAGTAATCCCAAAACCACTAAAATCATACCGCCAGCAGCGACCACAAAACGGCTTTTAATCCCGGTAATGGCAACCAGCCCGACGTTTTGTGCAAAAGCACTTTGCATGAATGAACCAAAAATCGGTGCAACTGCACTTGAGAACATATCTGCACGCAGACCATTGGAAATACGTTCTGAATCTACTTTGGTTCCAACAATTTCACCTACAGCAATAATATCAGCCGTTGTTTCAGTCATAATCACCAACGTCACAATCAGCATGGAAATGATTGCACTGAGTTCAAAGGTCGGCATGCCAAAAGCAAAGAAACTCGGAAATTGTACCCATGCACCATGGCCGACTTTACTAAAATCGCCAAAACCAAACAGATAAGCCAGTACTGAACCCATTACGATCGCCAATAAAATAGACAGGCGACGAATTGAGGCATTTCTGCTCAAGTTTAGACAGATCACAATAGCCAAAGTCATCACGGCCAGGCTGATATTTTCAACACTTCCCCATTCAGGTGCATTTTTATTGCCCCCCATCATCCAGCGAACAGCTACGGGTAAAAGTGATAAACCAATAATAGTAATCACACAGCCGGTCACGACTGGCGGGAAAAAGCGGATAATTCTAGAAAAATAAGGCGCAAGGAAGAAACCAATTAATGAAGCTACGATGACTGCACCATAAACAGCTGATAAGCCTCCACCTGTCGTCACAATTGCCACCATCGTCGCCACACCCGCAAAGGAAACCCCTTGTACCAGGGGCAATTTGGCCCCGATATATTTCACTCCAATGGTTTGTAAAATCGTAGCCAGACCGCCAACAAACAATGCAGCCGCAATCAATAAACCGATTTGTGTAGCTTCCAAACCTGCGCCAGTACCCACAATGAGGGGTGGTGCGATAATACCGCCGTACATGGTCAATACATGTTGCAAGCCATAAGCTGCACTTTTGCCTGCACCCAGATATTCATGTTCAGGTGAAATGTTTGTGCTTTGTTCTGTCATTCTTTTTCTCTCCCTCAAAGCTTAAATAAAAAATCAGCTTCCGCGATATGTGGAGTACGCGAATGGGCTGATCAGTAAAGGAATATGAAAGTGCTGAGAGGCATCTTTCACCTGAAAATGAATGACTGCTTTAGGAAAGAAAGTTTCCAGACCTAAGCCTTCAAAATAATCAGAAGTAGCAAATTCAAGACTGTATTCACCTTCCTCAAATTCGGTTAAACCAAAATCGGTGACTCGACCATCTGCATTGGTAAATGCCTTTCCGAGTAATGCACCTTCTTCATCAAAAAGTTTGATCAACACATGTGCTGCAGGTTTGCCGAGATGCGTATCTAAAATATGAGTGCTGATCATGCTTGCAGCTCCTGTGACAGTCTTAATAAAGCGATTTCCGCCAGTTGCGTATGGACAATACCTTTTTCGATTTCCGGATCGTTAGTTAAACGATCTTTCAAGGCATTCAGCACTTCCTGGCTATTTAGACCAGCCGCTTTAATCAGGAAGATATAACCGTATTTTTGTTCATAGGCGATATTGCCTTCTAGCAAAGCTTGCTGAGTTGCTTCGTCCTGAGTTATCGCAGCCTGTTCACGATTGGAAAAGTTTTTTTCAACTTCGCTTAATTCAGCCTGTGCCTTTTTTTCGCCAATACGTGGATGATTATCCAAAGCTGCTTTGATTTCGTCCCAGGTCCAAGTTGCAGCCTGTTGTCTGGCTATATTCAATACATCTTCAACAGCTGCATAAGGACGCTTTGCTTCAATCTGGGTCGACCAGCTCGGTATTTGCACACAGTGCTTTAAAAAGGTAATGGCCTCTTCTGGAGATGCCTGATTAAATTCAACGAGTTGCACTATTAAATCGCCTGATGATATTCATTTTTTGTTCAGTACAAGTTTTGCAATATCAGTGCCAAATCTTCTTAATCTTGTGTTTTTATATGATCTATAAAGCAAAAAAGAGAACTCAAGGTTCTCTTTTTTAATATATTTTTCTCATTTTGGTGCGTGATATTTATACCAATGTGCTGCTATATCGCCCCGTCGGCAAATCCAGACTTTTTCATAACCTTGAATATAATCGAGGAACTTTTGTAGGGCTTTAAAGCGTCCCGGCCGCCCTAAAATACGACAATGCATCCCGATCGATAGCATTTTTGGTTCAGTTTCACCTTCAGCATAGAGCACATCAAAGGCATCTTTTAAATATTGATAGAATTGTTCCCCGCTATTAAAGCCGCCCGGTGAACTAAATTTCATATCGTTGCTTTCTAAAGTATAGGGGATGATCAAATGAGGGCGTGTTTCACCTGCCTGATTGGTCAATGTACTCCAAAATGGCAAGTCATCTCCATAGTTGTCGCAATCATATTGAATCTGAGGAAATTCAGCCAGTAACTGACGGGTATTTGGACTATCACGACCGGTATACCAGCCAGTCGGTGCTTTGCCGAACAGGGTTTCCAGTACGCTAATCGCCTGATCCATATATTGGCGTTCAAGCTCAATTGGCATGTCCTGATAATGCACCCAGCGCTGACCATGTGACACTACATCATAATTGGCTTCTTTAATCGCTTCGACTATATAAGGGTTGCGGATTAAAGCCATCCCAACCCCAAAAATGGTCATCGGCAGATTACGCTTTTTAAACTCGTTATGAATCCGCCAGAAGCCAGCACGTGAGCCATATTCGTACATGGAATCCATCGACATATGTTTGTCTGGAAAGCTGGCTGCGCCAATAATGTCAGATAGAAATTGTTCTGAACCGGCATCCCCATGTTCAACGTGGTTTTCACCACCTTCTTCATAATTCAGTACAAACTGAACTGCGACACGGGCCTGATTAGGCCATTCTACTTTTGGTATATCGCCATGATAGCCAATCAAGTCACGTGAATAAGGCTGGTTTCGAATTTGATCTATGAGTTCTTGTCCGCGTAGATATGTGCTGGTCACGTTTAATCCCTGATGTGTTATATCAAACAGTAAAATTGAATAAGCGTGATAAGCAATTTATGCGCCATAATAGAACATCTATGAAATTTAAAAATATTCCTAATATTTCTTATCATTCCACAGGTTTAATTAGGGTCTGTTGACACTTA
>NZ_DDLD01000042.1:0-24494 GCF_002339435.1 Acinetobacter sp. UBA2581
AAAAGTGTCAACACACCCTAAATAGATAATAAATAAAGATTTATTGATTAAAAAATAATCTTTTAAAAGGTAAATATTTATTTTTCAAAGCCTTCACTATAGGGTGAAAGGTGGGATAAATAAGTGCTCAAAAGGATATCAATTAAATTTGAACACTTATTCATTTTAGGAAAAGCTAATTTTCTGATTTTACAGTTGTTTTCTCAATGAGAAAAATTAATTACTCTAAAGTACTTCTTAACATCCAGGCTGTTTTTTCATGCACATCAAGACGTTGCGTGATTAAATCTGCAGTCGGTTGATCGTTGACTTCATCAACAACTTCAAAAAGATTGCGTGCGGTACGAGCTACCGTTTCATGAGCATTTACCAATAAACGCAACATTTCTTGGGCATCTGGTACACCTTCTACTTCTTTAATAGCAGTCAGCTTAACAAATTGCTGGTAAGTGCCGGGTGCGGCAAAGCCTAAGGCCCGGATACGTTCTGCAATCAGATCAAGAGCATTCCACTGTTCGGTATATTGGGTCATAAACATGCTGTGCAGACTATTGAACTGTGGTCCGGTGACATTCCAGTGAAAGTTGTGGGTCATTAAATAGAGGGTATAGCTGTCTGCCAATAATTTAGATAGACCTTCGACGATTTTGGCACGGTCTTCGTAAGAAATACCAATATCAATTTTCATAGCTTTAGCATTTTTTTCTGAAGAGCCCATGTTTTACTCCTTAACAATTTTGTAGAGAGATATCTTTTAAAATAGAAGTTTGCCAGTCATGGTTGAAAAGATAGGAAATCTTGGCAACATGACCTTTTATATGAAATAGATTTTTGCCACTATTTATATGTGGAAATAATTTAAGTACTTCTGAGTTATGAGTTATATAGTTTATAGGACGGGCAAAGATATAAGTTTAGGCGTTCTGTATAGCCTGGTGACAGGATTGTAACTGTATAAAGAAATTAATTTTACCTTATAAAACTCAAATGTCTGGATCAGTTTTTTTAAAAAATTGTTTTCACTTTTAGATGATTAAGCCTTTATTTCATGATTTTATCTTTTAGTAAAAACTATCAGCTTTAAATTTTTCGAACTTTGTGATCGTTACTCGGTAAAAAAAACTGTGTAGTTAAGAAAAATAACAGAACTGTGCCTTTATTAAACAAGCCACTACAAAGACTCAGCAATGTATTCGTCAAATCTCGTTATGTTAGGGATACAGACGAAATCAATAAAAAGATTTTCATACTCAGCAACAGCTCACCATATACAGATAAAAGTGGAACTTTATTTTTCTGTAAAAACGGCAAGATGTTGAATAAAACTCAAGCGAATTTGAGATAGGCAAAAAAAGACTTTACTAAACTCAAGATCAGCAAGGAAAATGTCATGAAAATTAAGGCGAACAGTCCAGCCACAGGTAAAAATGGTTTAGATAAGCAGAATACCAATAAAAAAAGTGAGCAGCTTGATGCATATCGTAGCGACTCAACCGAACAGACACTGACTACCAACCAAGGTGTCAAGATTTCGGATAACCAGAACAGTCTAAAAGCGGGCGTTCGTGGGGCAACTTTAATGGAGGATTTTATTCTCCGTGAAAAGATTACCCATTTTGATCATGAGCGTATTCCAGAGCGAATTGTGCATGCACGTGGTGTTGGGGCACATGGTTTTTTTGAAGCTTATCCAGGCAATGAAAAATGGACTAAAGCCGGGTTTCTAACCAATACCGGTGCTCAGACTCCAGTCTTTGTTCGATTCTCTACAGTACAAGGTCCTCGCGGTTCAGCAGATACGGTACGTGATATTCGTGGTTTTGCGACCAAGTTTTATACGGATGAAGGTAACTTCGACTTGGTGGCTAATGATGCGCCAGTATTCTTTATTCAGGATGGCATCAAGTTTCCTGATTTTGTCCATGCGCTGAAACCTGAACCACAAACCGAGATTCCATCAGGTGCGTCAGCACATGATACTTTCTGGGACTTTGTCTCTCTTGTACCTGAATCTGCACATGCGGTGATGTGGGCAATGTCGGATCGTGCAATTCCACGTAATTTACGATCTATTCAAGGTTTTGGTGTGCATACCTTCCGTTTAATTAATGCTGAAAATAAAGCTGTTTTTGTGAAGTTCCACTGGACGCCTAAACAAGGTCTGACACAGCTGGTATGGGATGAAGCGCAAAAACTGGCAGGTAAGGATCCGGATTTCCATCGTCGTGACCTATATGAAGCAATTGCTTCAGGTAATTACCCGGAATGGGAATTAGGTGTACAGATCGTTCCTGAAGAAGATGAAATGAAATTTGATTTTGACTTGCTGGATGCAACCAAAATCATTCCGGAAGAACTGGTTCCAGTGACTCCAATTGGCCGTATGGTGTTGAACCGTAATGTTGATTATTTCTTTGGTGAAACTGAGCAGGTAGCCTTCTGTCCAGGGCATGTTGTACCAGGCATTGACTTTACCAATGACCCGCTACTACAGGCACGACTGTTCTCTTATACTGATACTCAGCTGAGCCGCTTGGGTGGTCCAAACTTCCATCAGATTCCAATTAATAAGCCGGTTTGCCCATTCCATAACAATCAGCGTGATGGTTTGCATCAACGTCTTATTCACACCGGACAGGCCAACTACGAACCAAACTCGATTGATGACAACTGGCCAGCTGAAGCACCAGGTGTGACTCAGGCAGGTGGTTTCGAAAGCTATCAGGAGCGTATTGACGGTCATAAAATCCGCCAGCGTAGTGAGTCCTTTAACGATCACTTCACTCATGCCCGTTTATTCTATCAAAGCCAGGCACCGCATGAGCAGAAGCATATTATTGATGCCTATGTCTTCGAACTGAGTAAAGTACAGCGCCAAAATATCCGTGAACGTGAAGTGCTTGAAGTGCTGTGCAATATTGACTTGACGCTGGCTCAACAGGTCGCGGATCAATTAGGTATTGAAATCCCAGCTGAGAAAAAAGCTGCCAAACTGCCTGATGTACTGATTTCTAAGCGTCTGTCTTTTGAAGCGTTTAAACCTGCCGATATTAAGGCACGTAAAATCGCGATTCTGGCACATGACAAAGCCAATGAAGCCAGTATTAAAGCTGTACAGGCTTGGGCTGAATCAGAGAGTGCTGTGGCTGATGTGTTAACACCTCGTCCAGGACCAGTTCTGAGCCAGCAAGGTACAGTGATCTCATCTGATGGTATGCAGAAAGCTGAACCGTCGATTGCCTATGATGCTGTAGTCATTGTCGATGGCGATAACTATGACATGGTGCTGAAAGATGGTATCGCGACTCACTATCTGCTTGAAGCTTATAAGCATCTGAAACCGATTGTATTTCTGGGAGATAAAGGTCAGCTGATTGAAGATCTAAAACTGATCAGTGATGAGGGTACTTTAGCAAATTCTCAATTCGATACTGTGCAAGATAGCTTCAAGACCTTGATCATGAATCATCGTGTTTGGGCGCGTGAATTGATCTCAGAAACTATTCCTGCATAAATACTATGAGAATAGAAACTTCGGCTTCTATTCTCTATTTCAAGGAATAAAAAGTTTATGGCGAGACCAGATCCTAAAAAATTACTGGCACAGATACAAAATGCGCAATGGAGTAGGGAGCACGATATTTATCTGATCGAACATAACCATCTACCCATGAGTCAACTTAGAGAAAAATTGCCTTTTAGTGAAGAAGAAATTATGGCACGCCGTAAGGTACTAGGACTAATGACCCGTTTAAAACAGATGAAAAGACTTTTTCCTTAACTGGCTTTCATCAAATGACCACAATATCGATATTTTTGAGGAAGCACTTTTATGGACCTCAGTTCAATATTAGAAAGATTTAAAAATTCATCATTAGAACCTAAAGAAAATATTCAAACGACTTTGAAGGAACTGGTGCAACTTTCGGATCAGGTTCCTTTTCCTGCATCAGGGGAAACTTTAAAACGCTGGCAAATTTTAAGCCAGATCTCGGCAACCAATTTAAGTCTGGGCAAAATATTTGAGTCGCATCTGGATGCAATTGCGATTCTGCATGAATTAAATATTCCGGCACATCCTCATCAGCTTTGGGCAGTCTGGGCAGCAGAAGGCGGGCCTCAACCATTGCAGCTGAATGAAGATAAGCTGACTGGCATTAAGACCTGGTGTTCCGCTTCTAGCTGGGTAGAGGCAGGCTTACTGACTTATCAGGATGAACAAAATTACTCTCAATTGCTAATTGTAGATATGAAGCAGCCCGGTATTCAGCATGATCATACTGTCTGGCAAGCTGTGGGAATGCAGCATACATCCACTGCACAGCTAGAATTTAATCAGGTTCCTGTCAAAAAAGTCGCTGATCCACATGCATATCTGGATCGGGTAGGATTCTGGCATGGAGCAGCAGGCGTTGCTGCTTGCTGGTATGGTGCGACAGTAGCTCTTGCTGAATATCTGCAGCAGGAACAGTTAAGAAAACCGCATATGTATAAAGCCATGTATCTGGGTGAAATCAGCTGTGATCTTTTAGCTACTCAGGCTTTGTTTTATCGGGTTGCAGAATTGATTGACCAGCAACCCAAATTTCCTCATCAACTTCAGATTCAGGCTTTGCGCGCGCAGGTTGAAGCCACTGCATTAAATGTACTGAACCAGGTTGGAAAAGCGCTTGGCGCAGCGCCTTATTGTACCAATTCTTATTTTGCCCAGCTCGCAGCAGATCTACCGGTATTTATCCGTCAAAGCCATGCTGCCTTTGATCTTGAGCGTATTGGAGAGCTAAGCGCACAGGAGGAAGAACTATGGGCACTTTAAAACATGAGATTGTCGAAGATCGTGTGATCCATGGGGAAGGGACGCGGGTAGAAGAATGGCGTAACTGCGAAATATTACAGCAGATGCCAGAATTTGATATTTCCAGTGTAATTCCTGCAGATGCCAGAGTCTGTATTGTGGCACCGCATCCGGATGATGAAATTCTGGGATGTGGTGGACTGATGCAACGTTTGGATAAACTCGGCTATAAGATTGTACTGTTTGCAGTAACTAATGGTACGGCCAGCCATCCCGGTTCGAGTCTGTATACGCCAGAAGAACTGAACCAGATTCGTCCAGCAGAAACGCGTCAGGCTCTGGAAGAATTGTCCTTAGAACAGCCGGTTCTTCGGATTGCTTTGGATATTCAGGATGGAAAAGTGGCCGAGCAGCAAGGTTTGCTCAAACAGCAATTGCATTCGTATTTGCAGCCTAATGATATATTGGTCACGACTTTTGTTCATGATGGGCATCCAGACCATGAAATAACTGGTCAGGTCGTCCAGCAGCTCGCGACTGAGTTACAGTTACCTTATATTCAAGTTTTAATCTGGGCATGGCACTGGGCCACACCAGGAGATACTCGAATTCCGTGGGCTGTTGCGCACAAACTCAGGCTGACAGATGAAGAATTAAAATGTAAAGCCCGAGCTGCACGATGTTTCAAGAGTCAGATTGAGAATGACCCGACGACAGAACAGGCACCGATTGTCCCTGAACATGCATTGGAGCGTGTTTTACAGCCATGGGAGGTTTATCTGTATGAACAGTAAATCAACTTATGATCATGCCTATTTTGATGCTTTATATGCGCTGAATCAGGGAGATCCATGGCATTATGAACAGCGCTGGTATGAACAGCGTAAACGTCAGATTTGTAAAGCGCTCTTGCCCAAACTGCATTTTGAATCTGCCATAGAAATCGGTTGCAGTAATGGCATGCTAAGTCAGGAACTAGCTCCTCATACCGGAGAACTCATCTGTCTGGATGCCAATACGACAGCGATCCAGCTAGCGCAACAACGTCTGCAAGATTATTCCCATGTCAGTTTTGTCCAAGGCATTGTTCCGGAAGACTTGCCAGAGCGTAAGTTCCAGCTAATTGTACTGAGTGAGGTTTTATATTATCTGGATCAGGCCGCTTTAGAGAAATTGACCCACTGGCTGCAGCATGCCCTTGATGCAGAAGGCTGTATTCTGGTTTGTCACTGGCGGGCACCGATTTCAGGTTTTAGCTTTACTGGTGATGATATTCATGACCATCTAAATACTCACCTGCCTTATAAAAAATGTTCACAACTTCAGGAACCTGATTTTCTGGTTGATGTCTGGATAAATAGCCCACAGTCTGTGGCAGAGCAAGAGGGGCTTAAATGAATAAAATTGGTGTGGTCATTCCTGCCTGTAATGAAGAAGCCTATATAGAACGTTGCCTGCTGGCCTTAAAAAAAGCACAATTTGAATTTTATCAATACCTTGGTTCATCTGGAAATATTCCCGAGATTAAGATTTTAGTTGTCTTAGACAGTTGTACCGATCAAACCGCGATCAAAACGGTGCAACTGGGGGTAGAAGTCATTAGTTGTGACTTTCGTTCGGTGGGTAAGACCCGTCATTTAGGAATTCAAAAAGTAATTGAACAAGGATGCGACTGGATCTGTTGTACCGATGCGGATTCATGTGTTCAGGAGGACTGGTTCAAAACCATGTGGCAGCACCAACCCACTGACGCAATTTGTGGGGTCGTTGAAGTAGACGAATGGAAAAATTTTAGCGTGGAAGCCCGATTGAAATATTTAGGTCACTATCAGGACAAAATGGATCATCGCCATATTCATGGTGCAAATTTATGTTTTAAAACAAGTATATATAATGATTTTAATGGGTTTCGCCAGCTAGATTGTCATGAAGATGTCGACTTTGTTCGCCGTTTACAACAGGCAGGAGTCGACATTACCTGGTCCAATCAATTGAGGGTAGCGACCAGTAGTCGACTACAATCAAAAGTTGCTGAAGGTTTCGCCTGTTTTTTACAAAATCTTGAGTTACAGGAAGCAATGAAAAAACCGATTAGCGTATACAAATAAAACTATAAAATTATAAATTTTATACAATCAATTACTTGTAAAAAATTTAAAAATTCATCTCTAAAAGCTATTTCATTTAGAAAAATTCTGTTTATAATTCACACAAATTAAGCCCTGCTACTTATATTTTTCAGCTATAAGTCCGCGGGGTTTTTCTATGGATGATTGGTAATGGATGCCTGAGCTCTTTCTTTTGGAATGACAATGTTAAATTCACAGCTAATTTCTCGTCTTCAGTCTCCATCACCGTATCTCTGGCAGAAAATCGCCACTGCACTGTGTTTTTTTAGTCTAGGTTTTAGTACAGCTGCCTGGGCGCCATTAATTCCTTATGCGCAGCAGCGCTTATTGCTGAACCATGCTGACTTTGGTTTGCTTTTGCTATGTGCCGGAGTTGGCTCAATGCTGGCCATGCCATTGGCAGGTCGTATGGCGAGCAAGTTTGGTTGCCGTACAGTACTGGCTGTTATTCTGGCTGCATTTCTGTTCATCTTGCCAGCGCTAGCGATTAGTCCTACCAGCTTGATGATGGCAATTACCTTGTTTTTCTTTGGGGCCAGTGCAGGCGCTTTAGGTGTAACTGTAAATATTCAGGCTGCCCAGATTGAAAAACTCATGGATAAAAGTTTGATGTCGGGTTTCCATGGCGTATGTAGCTTGGGTGGTCTGGTTGGTGTATTGGGCATGACCACGTTAATGGGATTTGGTCTGGCACCTTTAACTGGCGCACTGGTCGTAAGTGTGATGTTGCTTGCGATTGCGATGCTTGCAATTCCATTTTGCTTAGGTGGTCAGTCATCAACTACAGAAGAAACTAATACAGCTACAGCAAAACCTGCGAAAAAAGCGCTACCAACATTCGCAATTTTAGGTATTGGCCTGATCTGTTTTGTATCTTTCCTGTCTGAAGGTGCAGCAATGGACTGGAGCGGTATTTATCTGGCAACCCAGTTTAATGTACCTGCAGCGCATACCGGTTTGGCTTATAGTTTCTTTGCTGGCTTAATGGTTCTTGGACGTTTTAGCGGTCATCTCATCATTCAAAGCTTGGGTGAAAAAATCACTATTTTACTAAGTGCTTTACTGGCTGCAGCAGGCTTATTCATGGTGATCTTTGCACCAGTATGGCAAGTCGTTTTAACCGGTTATGCGATCTTGGGTCTAGGTAGTGCTAACATTGTTCCATTGATGTTCTCTCGTGCAGGCCGTCAAAAAACTATGGCTTCTCATGTAGCATTATCTTATGTATCGGTATTTGCTTATACCGGTTCATTGATCGGACCAGCGCTGGTAGGTTTCGGTAGTGAAATTATTGGCTTGCGTTTAGTATTTACGGTCATCGCAGTTGCTTTAATGAGCATTGTAATCCTGAACCATCTGACTGCCGGTCACAAAGAATCAGAAAAAGCAGAAGGTCTTATTGCCGGCCTAGACCATAAAACACCAGCATAAAGCTGGTGTTTTTTATGGGCTTTTCAGACTTATGCATGCATATTGAACTGGGTCGAGATGCCTTTGGCCACTGGTCGATAAATTCGCAAGCTTTGTGATTTTTTCAGGTCCGACAGGAACTGATCACGCCAGCGAATGATATCGAAATTCTTTAAGCCTTGCTGTAAATAGCGGTAACGTTCCAAACGTTCTGACTTAGGCATACGCAAGGCTCTTTTCAAGGCTTTGGCCATACTGTCCTGATCATAAGGATCGACCAGTAAGGCTTCCTTCATTTGCTCGGCAGCCCCGGCATATTTAGACAGAATCAATACGCCTGGATCTAATGGATCTTGCGCAGCAATATATTCTTTGGCGACCAGATTCATCCCGTCACGGATTGAATTCACCCAGCAAATATCCGCCTTACGATAGAGCTGCATCAGGGCTTCATGACCCAAAGTGTCATAGCTACAGTCAAAAGGCAGCCAGTTTGCATTACCATGCTGATGGTTTAAATTCTGCACCGCAGCCTGGAACTGTTCATAAAGTTTTTTATAGCTGTTCACATCCAGTCGGCATGGGCAGGCAATCTGTAATTGCTGGAACTGATTTTTAAATTCAGGCTGTTCATCCAGCAACTCCTGGAATGCATGAATTTTTTCCAGCAGCCCTTTACTGTAATCAATCCGGTCAACCGAAATGATGGTCTTATGGGCATGGGCTTTATCCAGATCAAAGGGCAGGTCAGTGACTTGACTCTCTGCAGCCTGCTTCTGAATTTGTGCTGGATGTACACCGATTGGATAAGCCTTCACATAAATCCGTTTAGACTGATAACTCAGGATTTCATCATTGCGATGCTGGATATTTAATACCTGTTCCAGGAAATCGATACAGTTGGCCTGATCGCGTGGAGTTTGCAGGCCGATGACATCAAAATCTGCCAGATGTCGGGCCAGTTCCTGATAAGGAGGCAGCGTTTGCCAAAGTTTCAGTTCCGGGAAAGGAATATGCAGGAAGAACCCAATCCGGTTGCGCATGCCTAATTTACGACAGTAATGCGCAACACTCAGAAAATGATAATCATGAATCCAGATGATGTCATGCGGTGAAGCCACCTGTTTCAGGTGTTTGGCAAAACGCAAATTGACATCTTTATAGGTTTTAAAATCCTGCGGTTGATATTCGACACGTTGATGCTGGTCATGCATTAACGGCCATAAGGCATTATTAGAAAAGCCGCAATAATAACCCTGGTACTGGGCTTCGCTCAGTGCACTGGTATGATATTCCACATTCTGATGTTTCAGAATCTGAAATTTCTGTTCCTTGTTCTGGTCAACTCTGGAGCCATTCCATCCAACCCAGATACCGCCTATATCTTGCAATGCATCCTGCAATGCAACAGCCAATCCACCAGCCTTCATACTTTCTGGGTTAGGTAGATTCACACGGTTTGATAACACAATGAGTTTAGACATGTGATTTCTCCAATCGTTGTTGTTCTTGTACTTCAATTACATTTAAAAATTCTTTCAGGAAGGCCTGAACTTGAGAGACGTTTTCCAGTCTGTACCGTGCTAGGGTCTGGCCAGGGCCTACTTTGATTGAGCAGCCGTCAAGGGCATTGATGACCTTGAATCCGGCTTCATCGGTCAGGTCATCGCCGATAAACATGGGGTAATGATCAGTGAGATGGTATTGCTGAATAATCTGTTGAATCGCTGAACCTTTATTGGCGCCTTTGGGCACCAGTTCAAAAACATACTTGCCAGCTTTTAACTCAAAGTCGGAAAACTGGTTGAGACATTCCAGCGCAAAAGCATGTACGCGATCTTCTAGTTGAGGATGTTCACGAAAATGTAGCGCAACAGAATAATCTTTAACCTCGATCCGCAAATCAGGGATTTGAACTGCCTGTTCCTGAATATATTGTTTTAGGGCTTGTAGCTGCGACTTATTTAAAGAGATTAATGTCTTTAAATCAGCTTGATAGATTAATTCCAGACCATGTGATCCAGCGATATTCCATTGCAGAGGGTGAATAAGTTTTTGTGCTTGTAAAATAGAACGACCCGTAACTAATATCAGCTGAATATATTGTTGTAAATTTTCCAATATATTTATAATTTCAGAATGAATTATACTTTTATCTGGATCTGGGTGAAATTCAGAGATTGTTCCGTCAATATCAAGAAATAAAACAACCTGGTCTGAGTCCATATTCAGGTTGCAATCATTTAAAATCATCTTTGGCGATATATAAAAAGATGAGCTAGATGAATCTTCTAAATCTTGTTCCCTATGTATGCCTGACATAAATCCACCTAAGTGCATGATATAAAATAGATTAAAATTTAGAGTTAAACTGTGTGATTTTTAATCTAATTAGTTTTATAACATATTCTATTTTTTTAAATGGCTTTAGGCGCAGAAAAGAAACACTTTTGACATGTAAAGTTACTTTGTAAAATTTGGAAATATTCAGCAGAAAAGGTTGATATTCTTTATGTATTTGTAAAATAATTTTTCAGTGATTTTTAATATATTAATAATGATATTTAAGGTATTGCATATTAAGTGATTGAGTAAGTTTAATTGCTATAAATAAGATTCTTTTGATTATTTAGTGTAAAAAATGGTTTTAATTTATATTTCTAGAAATTAATTCATTAGATTTCTATTAAATAATAGGCATTAAATTAGAAATATTTAAAAACACATTTAATATAAAATATAAATATAGCGCAGCCTATTAATTTTTTATTAAAGCCGGTTTTGAAAGGAAGGATAAATTATAAAATCTTGGTGCTACATAGAAGAGAGAGGTTTATATCGTTGAGAGACTAGGTGTAGACATAACCCCATCATAAAGAGGAGAGCAGAGTGCTTATAGCTCTCTCCAGACATCGTTCTCATCTTTCAATGGAATAGTAAAGTTAAAGTCATCATCATTACTGACTAAAAGACTGGTAGGGGTTTGCATCAAAACTTTTAAAACAGTACCAGCTTCAAAAATAATCGGGTGACAGTTTTCCTTTTCCAAGGTCACTGGCTTAAGTAATTCAATCACAGAACTTTCCATATTTTTATTCCCAAATATTGATACTTCGCTATTTTTTAATCTTAACATGATTTTTGCAAATTTAACTAATTTTTGAAAAACCGAGATATAAGTCAACAAGTCGGTCAATTTTTTCTTAAAAAACGCTGAAGCCAGTAACTTAAAGGGCTAGAGATTAAGATTTAATTTTCAAACGATTTGTATTTCTTAAACCCGAACATTTTAGTCCATTTACTAACGAAAAGAAGAGAAGGAGACAAACGGCCCCAAATAGTAAATCTAGCGCAAAATCTGCTTGTCACTTTTTGACAGGCCAGTCATGATCTCCTCCATTCTATTGCATACGTTATGCGCTAGTATTAAAGCAAGAATCATATAATCTGATATTAATTTGGCTTTAGCGATTTTGTGTTTGTATGTAATTTTTTACATTGAATTGCAAATTTATGCTGCAGTTCGTTGAAAGTCTGAAAATAAGAATAAACTGTGCGTCATTTGGATGACCCCTACATCTATAAGGAGAATTAAGCCCCAATGTTTAAGTCATTTTTTCCACAACCAGTGTGGTTTTTTAGTAGTCTGGTACTGTGGTTTCTGATCAATCTTGGCCTTTGGCATAGTGGTGGATCAGGCTGGGGTGTCTATTTAGGTATGACTGAAGGTTATCATGATCTTAAAATGCCGATAGGAATCAGCCGTTTCTGGGCGCCAAAATTTCTCTGGTTCTATCTCTGGTTTTTTGTAAGTACCGCGATATTCGCTACCTTCTGGTATTTTAAAGCGAAACATCCCTGGCAGCGCTGGTCCGTGTGGGGCTCGGCCTTTATCCTGTTCAATATCTGGTTTGGGGTGCAGGTTAATGTCGTCTTAAATGAATGGTATAGCCCGTTCTATGACCAGATCCAGAATATGCTCACCCAAGGGGGCGGAGATGTCAGCCTATTATATCAAGGTGCATTGACCTTTATTTATATTGCCATGGTCTATGTCACGCTGGCGGTGTTTAACCTGTTCTTTGTCAGTCATTATGTATTCCGCTGGCGTACGGCGATGAATGACTACTATACGGCGCATTGGGAAAAGTTACGTCATATTGAAGGGGCGTCACAGCGTATTCAGGAAGATACCATGCGTTTTGCCAAAACTACGGAACAGCTGAGTGTCTCACTTATTGAATCTCTGATGCTATTAATGGCTTTCCTGCCAATCCTGTATGAATTATCGAGTCATGTAAAAGTACTGCCGATTGTCGGTGAAATACCGCATGCATTAATGTGGGCGTCGATCGGTTGGGCAGTTCTGGGAACTGTGATTTTAATGATTGTCGGGATGAAACTACCTGGGTTGGAATTCAATAATCAGAAAGTAGAAGCAGCTTATCGTAAAGAGCTGGTTTATGGTGAAGATTATGCCGATCGTGCTCACCCGCTTACCTTGCAAGAACTGTTTAGCCGGGTCCGTAAGAATTATTTCCGCTTGTATTTCCACTATGCCTATTTCAATATGGTCCGCATCTGGTATCTACAACTGAATAATATTTACGGATTATTTATTTTGTTTCCAAGTATTGCTGCGGGTGCGATTACACTGGGTTTAATGATGCAGATCTTGAATGTTTTCGGTAAGGTTCGTGAGTCTTTCCAGTATCTGATTTTATCCTGGCCTACGATTATTGAATTACTCTCCATCTATAAACGTTTGAAAGCATTTGAATCCCATCTCGAATAATTTTTTCTTATATTCATAGACAATTTTAAAAGCCAGACCAGCATAGGTTTGGCTTTTTTATTGATTAATTTTTATCCAAAATCAAATTGAAAATTACGATCTGCAGAAGTACAAAAAAATAGGATGAGTGGTACCCAAACATCCCAATATTAGGGTATTCAAGCTATTTTTTTTGTCTAGAATTTTAAAGGCCAGCCAGGGTGGTATTTAATTTCCAATAATATGGCGTATAAAAACAATTAGTGTACGTAAAGGAAATTATTCAAATTATAATCTCATTCAGACAGCGATAGAGAGCATAATTGCCGTTATCATACATGATAATAATATCTCTAATTTTTGTTGAATGACTAACCGGAGAACTGATCTGTTTCTTCGGTTTTTTTATATCTTTTTTCTACTGCTTCATCTTTCAATTGATGAGTAATCCAGCGTATTTATTGATATTGAAGAATGTTAATTTGATCAATTTATTTGGCTTTAAGCTAGATGAATTAGGCATTCTATTTCCCATTTTTAGTGATAGGTCTCGCTATATTTTTATATTTATCAATCTGTTGAGATTGTTGTTTTGGCACATTTGCTATATGTTATAGAGGCTTGGGGGAGATAAGCAGTGAAGCTAAAATTAATAATTCCAACAATATGTGTAGCAAGCCTGGCTGGATGTAACAGTATTCAGCAAATGAAATCAGATATGCAGCATCCTTATGTAAGTCCTCAAGAACTGATTGTTAAAAGAAACTTGAATCAGGCTGACGGTTCGGCAAAAGAATATGTTTATTCATGGGAAAAATCCAAGCAGCATCTGGAGCCACAATCCCTCTATCCACGAACCACCTTAAGCCAGTATTGTCATGAACGGGGCGGCAAGTTTTCTCTACTGTATAAGAGCCAATTGGCTTCAGTAAAAGATTCTGCCCAGAAGAACCGTTTAAGCAAAAACCGTTATGTCACTCAGGGTATTGGTGCCTATCAATGTACGATGCCCCAAGGGCAAAACTGGATTGTTTCTATTGAGCCGATTTCTGAACATCAGCCAGATAAGAATAATACTACGCGTGTAGTCCGGATCTTAAGCAAACTTCAAAGCCCAGCTGAAGCGCGTCATTTCTATCAGGGCCATAAGACTACGACTAAGTCTAATAAAATTGCCGAGAAGAATGCAGCCAAAACCTCAGTCAAAGATGAGAAAAAGGAATTAGATAAAAAAGAAGCTGATAAGAAAGAAATAAAAATACCTGCTGTTGAACCGACAGTGGTTGCTGTCCCTGCTGCTCGTACAACTAGTATCGAAACGCCACAACAGCAACAGATGAAATTGTATGTAGCTGCACGTCGTGATATCAATAGCGGCAAGAACCTGAACAATGCCTGCAATAATGCCCAGCGTGCCTATAACTATGGCAAATTACAGGGTACAGAAGGAACACGTGTCTATACTGAATCAGGTATGTTAGTGGCACGCTGTTTAAGCAGTATTCCAGTCTATGCTAACCGTATTCCAAATTCCAAGGTTCAGGCCAAACGAATACTGCAGAATCTGGCCACCAACTATAACCATACTGGGGCGAAGAATCAGTTGAGACAGTTAAAATAAGTCTATTATTTTCACATGCAGTTTGATCATTTATTTAGCAGATTAGATGCTCATGAAAAGTCATCTACTTTAAGGATTGGTGATATTGAAAAAAGTATTTCTTAAGCATAGGCGGACTTAAAAATAATATTTTTCTTTTGAAGATCAATGATAAAAGATAAATAGTTATTCTGTTGATAGGAATAAAAATTAATTAGTATTAGGTTGCAAATCGAACCTTATTTCACAGTGAATCTCCCATCGCCATCTCAGATTTTCTCTTCTATATCTCCTGTTAAATACAAGCTAATTCAACGGCATATTTTAGAAATTATTGGTATATCTTTTGCTTAAAAATTATCAGTCTTGTGCTTATGGACTGAGCAAGAAAAACTAATTGATTTTTAACATACACAATAATGAGATTTATCGCTTGAGAAAACATATTTTAAGTCATTTGATTCTTGTGGGTGCATTTCTACATTCGTCTGTGAGTTATGCAGTGAGTACAACTTCATTAAAATCGGCAATTGATCTGAATGCGATTGATCGGACGGTTGATCCAAAGCAGGATTTTTATCAATTCGTGAATGGAAACTGGCTGAAAACCGCAAAGATTCCAGAAGATCAGGCATTGTCGGGTGCATTTGCTGAAGTGAGTATGAAATCAACCCAGCAGTTATTTGACATTTTTAATGAGCTGGCTAAAAAACAGTATCCGCAAGGTAGCAATGAACAAAAGGTCGCAGATCTCTATGCCAGTTATATGGATACCGATCGGCTGGAACAACTTGGGCTTGAGGCATTGCAACAAGACCTGCAGCGGATTGAAAGTATCAAGACCAAAAAAGATCTGGCAGAGTTTTTTGCCTATGCGGAAAAAATCAATTTGAATTTGCCCTTCTCTACCCGTTTTTATCAGGACCGTAAAGCTTCTTCCAAGGCTATGATGTATGTAGGGCAAGGTGGCTTGGGGATGCCTGATCGTGATTTTTACCTGAGTGAGCAGCCTCGACAACAGGAAATTCGCAATACTTATCTGCTTTATATCGCCAATACCCTGAATTTTGCCGGTCAGCCTAAGCCGATTGAAGATGCTCGCACTATCCTGGCTTTGGAAAAGGCACTGGCAAAAATTAGCTGGTCCGCTGTGGAGCTACGCAATGATGAGGTGAGAACCTATCTCGTTGAGACTAAAAATATCATTAACTATATGCCTTCTTTTGACTGGATGAATTATTTCTCAGAACTGGGCTTAAAAGGTGCAAGAAAAGAGGTTGCGATCTCGCAGATTAATTATTTGCGTCAGCTGGATCAGTTATGGAAGGTCGTTCCAATTGAAACTTGGCAAACCTATTTGAAATTCAACCTGATCAATAGTTATTCACCATTTTTAACAGAAGTTTTTCAAAATCATCATTTTGAATTTTATGACAAAACGCTAGAGGGTGTACAAGCACGTTCTCCACGGAATGACTCTGCCTTGAAGCTAACTAATGGTATTTTAGGCAATGTGCTTGGCAAGCTTTATGTAGAAAAGCACTTTAATGAAAGCCAGCGCCCAGCGATGCTGGAAATGGTGGAAAACGTCCGTAAAGCCTTTTATCTGAAACTGGATCAGGCAGACTGGATGGGTTCGGATACCAAAAAACAAGTACGGCATAAACTGGACAGCATCAATATTAAAATCGGCTATCCGAAAACATGGCGGGATTATTCAGCCCTAGAGATTCGTAAAGATGATCTGATTGGTAATATTCAGCGGACCCGGCTGTTCAATTACCAGCGTGAACTGGATCAGGTGGGAGAGCCGATTGATCCAGAAGCCTGGCACATGTCGCCACAAACAGCCAATGCTTACTATAACGTCAAGCTCAATGAAATCGTATTACCTGCGGCCATCTGGCAGGCGCCATTTTATTATGATGATAGTCATGATCCTGCGGTGAATTATGGTGCTATAGGGGCTGTTATCGCACATGAAATTAGTCATGGTTTTGACGACAGAGGAAGCCGCTTTGATGCCAAAGGCAAGGGTGAAGAAACCTGGAACGAGCGCGACCGTAAAAAATTCAATGAACGCACTAAAGCCTTAGTCGAGCAATATAAACAATACGAAGCTCTCCCAGGGCATAAGGTGAATGCGGAATTAAATAAAAGTGAAAATATCTCTGACAACTTGGGCTTAGGGATCGCTCATATGGCTTACAAGTTATCGCTCAAGGGTCAGCCAGCACCTGTCATTGATGGCTTTAGTGGAGATCAGCGTTTTTATATAGGCTGGGCACAAGTCTGGCGTAGTAAAAGTAATCCTGAATATCTGTTAAATAGCCTAAACCTTGCCAGCCATGCACCAGGTCATGTACGTGGCAATGGCGCTGTCCGTAATCAGCAAAGTTTCTATGAAGCTTTTGAGATTAAAGAAGGGGACAAGATGTATTTATCATCTGAAAAACGAATCTCCATCTGGTAACAGGTTTTAAAAAACAGGTCTATTTATCTGAAAAGAGACAGGCCTATTTTTTTATCTAAACGACCAGCAGGCAGAGCCAAGACCAGTTTAAAAATTGGCATATATGCTGCTTGTAAAGATTTAAGTGTTTGATTATTAGGTCAACACGTATTGATAAATTTAACTGCGCAGTGAAGCGCGAGGATAGCAAGCTTTGAAAATTTTTCTAAAAACCGCATTGGTAAGTGCTTTATTAGCCGTTTCCTCTGCAAATTATGCTTCAGATCAAACCGCTATTGCAGCACTTGGCTCGGGGATTCATCTTCAACATTTTGATAAAAAAATCGCACCACAACAGGACTTCTATCAGCATGTAAACGGGCACTGGTTAGAGCATGAGGAAATTCCAGCTGATATGCCAAACTGGGGTGCATTCACAATTTTGCGTGAAAATTCGACCCAGCAATTACATGACATTGTAGAAGAGCTGGCGAAAACCAAATCGGAATATGGCAGCAATGAGCAGAAAGTGGGGAGTTTGTATGCCAGCTTTATGGACACGGAAACTTTAAATGCAAAAGGTATCCAGCCGCTAAAAGCAGATATCGCCAAAATTGAGGCCATGAAAAGCAAGAAAGATTTTACTTTGTTGCTTGCAGACTATGCAAAAAACCGTGTCAGCACGCCTTTTGAGTTTGGCGTGATGCCTGACTTGAAAAAGTCTGATCAAATGGCGGTGTTTTTGGGTCAAAGTGGTTTAGGTTTACCGGATCGTGATTACTATTTAAAAGACGATGAAAAACTGAAAAGTGCCCGTGAAACTTATGTTAAACACATTGCTAAGCTGTTGACGCTATCGGGTGAAACAGAGGCAGAAGCGGCTGCACATGCACAATCTATTCTGAAGTTAGAAACTGAAATTGCCAAAATTCATTGGGATAACGTGCAGAACCGTAATCTCGAAAAAATGTATAACGTCTATACATTAAAAGACGTCAAAAGCCTGGTGCCAGAATTTGACTGGAAAACCTATTTTAAAGCGACGGGTTTAGACAAAAAAACCAAAACCGTAATTGTGGCGCAAAAAAGTTATTTTGAAGATTTAAACAAGATTTTAAGCAGCACACCCCTCGATGTATGGCAAACCTATTTCAAATTCCATCTGATTGATGGTGCTGCACCTTACTTAAGTCAGGAATTTGCTGATGCAAACTTTGAAATGTACAGCAAAACCTTACGCGGTGTGACCGAGCAACGGGCACGCTGGAAACGTGGGGTTGATATGACCAATGCGGTACTCGGTGAAAGTCTGGCACAAGTCTATGTCGCAAAACATTTCCAGCCTGAACAGAAACAGCGCATGGAAAAACTGGTAGAGAACCTGTTGCTGGCATTTGAACAGAATCTGGAAAAACTGGACTGGATGGGTGCAGAAACCAAAGCACAGGCACACCGTAAGCTGAAAAGCTTTAGAGTGAAAATCGGCTATCCAAATAAATGGCGTGACTACAGCAAGCTGGAAATTAAAGATGGCGACCTGATTAGTAATCTGCGTCGTACCAACAGTTTCAATTATGACATCGCGCTGGATAAACTGGGCAAACCGGTTGACCGTGAAGAATGGCATATGCTGCCGCAAACGGTAAATGCTTACTACAACCCGATGGGCAATGAAATTGTTTTCCCTGCTGCGATTTTACAGCCGCCATTCTTTGATATGAATGCCGATGATGCCGTGAACTATGGGGCAATCGGGGCAGTAATTGGGCATGAAATCAGTCATGGCTTTGATGATCAGGGCAGCCGTTTTGATGCGGACGGCAATATGAAAAACTGGTGGACTGAAGAAGACGATAAAAAATTCAAGGAAAAAACCAAAGCTCTGGTCGAGCAATATAATGCTTATGAAGCGATACCGGGCTATCATGTCAATGGTGAGCTGACCTTAGGTGAAAATATTGCCGATAACTCAGGTCTGGCGATTGCCTATGAAGCTTATAAACTGTCACTGAATGGCAAGTCTGCACCGGTGATTGATGGATATACTGGAGATCAGCGTTTCTATATTGGCTGGACGCAAGCATGGCGTGCCAAAGTTCGTCCGGAACTGGCATTACAGCTGTTAAAAACAGATCCGCATTCACCAGCAGCCATTCGTGGCCGTGCGACCTTAGTTAACCAGAAACCTTTCTATGAAGCCTTTAGCGTCAAGCAAGAAGATCCGATGTATCTGGAAGAAGATAAACGGGTAAAAATCTGGTAAGTCTGATTTCCTCATTCGATTCCAAAAATCCTGGCTGATGTCGGGATTTTTTTATCTCTCAGGTTACAGAGTTCTACAGGTTTTCCAACCTTTTACATGCTACAAAGAAACTACATTGTTCAAGCAGTTTGAACGGGTGAAAAAGGAAAGATTATGGGTTTTAAAGTTTTATCTGGTCTTCGGGCAGTCTTCATGACTACAGCATTACTGGGTGCAACTCAGATTGCGACAGCTGGTCCAACAGTTGATCAGCTTAGTGACTGTTTAATGAAATCCACGACAGCCACTGATAAAACCACAGTCTTGCAATGGACCTTTGTGGCATTGGGTAATCATCCCGATCTGAAAGCTTTTAGCAATGTAACCGCAACTCAAAAGGAAACACTCGACAGAAATTTAGCGACAGTTTTACAGCGGATTCTGGTTGAGCAATGTCCAACCCAAACCAAAGCGGTGATTCAGGCTGAAGGAGTACAAGCAGTGGGTGAAAGTTTCCAGGAGCTTGGGCAGGTCACAGGTGAGGAAATACTGAAAAATCCGGAAATCAAAAGTCAGCTAAGTGGCGTACTCAAATATATCGATATGAGCAAATTGGTCACGACGTTTTTGACACCTGACGTGTGGAATAGATTAAGCCTCACCCGTTAATTAATTGCAGATGCAGCCAAACTTAAACCGCAAAAATGTGGTTTAAGTTTTGTAGAGCTTGCCTGGAAACAGGCGGTCTCGAATTTCATCCCAGTTGGTCGATAGCCAGCAAATAAAGGAACCTAAGGTAACCATCATCGTGCCGATCCAAAAGGTGTGGGATAGACTGGTATTCAGTACCCACATGGAAATGACAGACGAAAAAATCGGGCTAAAATAAGATAACGCGACCAGCATTGCGATATTGCCCTGGTTAATTCCGATATTCCACGCTGCATAACCCAAGCCAGTTACGATCGACACCAGCAACATATATAGCATGATATTCAAGTCAATATTAAGAAGTTGTGGTAGTTGTTCGGGATCTAACAGCAGCGTCTTGCTCCAGAGAACCACACTTACCATCGCGAAAAAGAACACGATCGGGTTATGTCCTTGGCTGTATTTTTTGGTAAATACACAATATAGCGACCATAAACTCGCCCCAATAAATGCCAATATATAACTGGTCGGATTGCCTTGTATATTGTGAATGACGGTTGCTAAATGAATATCGCCGTTGCCCGTCTGGATATAAAAAATACCTGCCAGACTAATACTGAGCCCTACCACTACTAAGCTGTGAAATTTTAGTTCATGAAATAAAATCAGCATGGCGATGGTCATACTGGGCCACAGATAATTCACTAAACTAATTTCAATGGCTTGCTGTGCAGTTTGTGCAAGTGCTACGGCATAGGCAAAGCAGATTTCATATACCAGAAATAATACAGCTGCACTCAGCAGATAAAATTTGGGTATGGTTTTGAGTTTGGGAACGCCAAAAACAGCCAGTAAGAGCAGGGTGCTTAAGCTATACATCATGAGTACAGCCAGGTCAGGTCCAATACTAAAACTGATTTTTTTGAGCAATCCTACGATAGATGACCACTGTAAAATAGCACTTAAGCCAATCAGCGTAGCGAGGTTTTTCGACATGATAAGGGCGGGATGGGAGAATGTGCAGATTGTATTCCTGTTGAGTGATTTTCAATATGGGACAGACACGATTTTATGATCAAATTCAAAAAAATCGTTAATAACCGCTTTATGATTTGAATATCCCGATCATGAGTTTAATGATCCAGAAAATGGGCGTGAAAATTAGCTCGATACCATCGGAAAGATTAGCAATTTTGCTTTCTCTGGCTGTGTGCCTCCGTGGTTTGATGGGTTTGCGTCGTCTTGACTGATATGCGCCAATGATAAACACAAGAATGATCAGGATAATGCTAATTAAGATAATGTAATTTGACATGTTTTTGTTTTTCTTCGGTTTGTTTTTTGATTTTATAGCATGTTTTAAATCCTCTCCCTAGCCCTCGTCCTTTCTTACGCTTTGTTTTAAAAGCAATGCTTTAAAACTCGCTCAGGAGAGGGAACACCGCGTATCATTTTAATCACATGGCAAAGCCTCCCTTTCTTAAAGGGAGATTTAGAGGGATTTCAAATTTGTAATGAAAGCTCCTTCTCCCACTGGGAGAAGGCAGAGGATGAGAGGAACAATTAAATAAGATCAGGATAAAACTTTTCAAACTCTGGATTCACCGCTTCACCTCGCAGCAAATAACCTTTCGGTTGAATATAACTATAAATTTCCCGTGCTGGTTGTTCGTGCCAGCCAATATTAAAAGCACAAAGTTTTGGGAAAAATTGCAGATGACTATAGTTCAAATTGTTATGAATCCAATAGGCAAGTTGTTGCCAATTGGCTTGGTTTTTCTCATAAAGTTCTAAAAATGACGGAATGACAATACACGCCGTTGCACCATAACCCTTTTCGTCGGGATAGTCCCAAATATGGCTGGCAAAGTTTTTTTCATTGCTAGCACAGTTATGTCCTTTTTCATTGCCGAGTTGATTCACTTGTGGCGAACGATAAGCGGATCGAATGGCAATACGTCCGAATTTCTCTTGTAATGGTTCGAGCAGTTGCTCACACAGTTGTGTACCTGTGTAGATAGCTTTTTCTGGATGGTCTGGGAAGTTAGGTACACCGTACCAATTGGCAATTTCGCTATAGAGGAAGTCACGCATGAAAAAGGACTTTGATAGTTGAACACGTCCTAAGTCTTCGAGTTTGGCGATGGAGCTTACTTTTTTGATGGTCATGTTGTTTTTTGAGTGAATTTTTAAGGCTTAAGTCAAAAACAATATTTTAGCGTATAAGAGTTAGTATCACGAGAATATTTTTTTCTTATATAATATAGTTACTTATTTTGATAAAAATGTAATGTACGAACATATTAAGCAATTGCCGAAAGGGGATCTTCATCTTCATTTAAACGGGGCTATACCTACCAGTTTGATTAAGAAAATGCTATTGGAAAATGCCATCAGCCTACCTGATAATTTCAATATTGACACTGATTTAAATATATTAGAAAGGCAAACGAGTTTGGAGGAATATCTAAAGCCGTGGCGAGTTTTGAATAAAATTCCAACAAGTCAAAGCGACTTAAATCTTCAAGTATTACATGCAGCTCAAGGTCTATCAGAAGACAATGTAAAATTTGCAGAACTAAGAAATACTGTTTTTTATATAGCAGAATTAAACCGAATCAGCTTGGAAGTGGCTTTGGAGTGGCTCCTAGAAGCTTTATTGAATGCTGAGAATAAAGTGGGTATAAGACTAGGATTAATAGTTACTTTGAGTAGATTTCAACTTACAAAAGAAAAAAGTTTAGCTATTTTTGATGCTATGAAAAATTTAAACTATCCTCCTAACTTGGTAGGGGTTGATTTAGCAGGGAATGAAAATATTCCTGTGAATAATGATTTATCCATTTTTTTCAAAAAGTCTAAAGAAGAGTTAGGTCTTGGAATTACTATTCATGCTGGTGAAACAGGAATACTTCAAAATATTGAACAGGCTATTCATGTTTTCGAAGCTGATAGATTAGGTCATGCTAATGCATTGGTAACTTCTGAAAAAATGATGGAAGAAGTAGCTCATAAAAATATACCCATCGAAGTTTGCCCTAATTCAAATTATTTGACTAACTCGATTAAAGATGAAAAATATTCTTTTTTAGACTTTATGAGATATGAAGTGCCTTTTATAATTTGTTCAGATAATCCACAATTACATAATAAGGGAATATCAGAAGATTATTTAAAATTTTATGAATTAACTGGGGATGTGAATTTTTTACAAAATTTTTTTGATAATCAAAGAAAATTTACTTTTATAAAGGGGGTGTGATGGATATTTATATAGTCTCAAGAAATCCGCATAAACAAACTGAATTGAGAAAATATTTAGAGAGTTTAGCTGAAGTATCTGTCAAAGAATATGCCAAAGAAATAAATGAAATCCAGACTCTGAATGTAGAAGAGCTAATTAAGGATAAGTTGATAAAGGCTTTTCAATTTGTTAAATCTCCTGTAATAGTTGAACATACAGGCCTATTTTTAGATGAGTTTGATGGTTTTCCAGGCGGATTAACTCAGCCATTTTGGGATAAGTTACAAAAGGAAAAATTTTGTCATTATTTTAAATCTACTCCCCTAAAGGCTAAGACGGTTATAGGTTTTTGTGATGGAAAGCAAAATCATTATTTCGAAGGTGAAATTGAAGGGATTGTTGCTAATGAGCCTAGAGGGGATGATAGCTTTCAATGGGATTGTGTATTTATACCAAAAGGATACGACAAAACTTTTGCAGAGCTAGGTGATGAAAAATTAAAAATTTCTATGAGAAAGTTGGCATTTGATAAATTTGAGAAATATATAAGAGATAATTATGTCTAATTTAAAGGAATTAACAGCATTAAAAAGTGCTTATAGAGATAGAAAACTTATATTATTTCTTGGAGCTGGTATATCAGCGACTTTGGGGTTACCTAATTGGGAGCGATTGATAGAGATTATGGCTGAGGACCTGGGATATGATTCAGCTATTTTTAAGTCATATGCTGACAATAATTCATATATTTTGGCTGAATACTATTATTTAAAAAGAAATTCTCATTTTGGTCGCTTAAGAACAAAGTTGGATCAAGAGTGGCATTCTAGTGATAAACAGGAAAAATTAGAGCTTTCTGAATTCCATAAGCTTTTAGCAAATAGAAATTTTCCATTGATTTACACAACTAATTATGATGAATGGATTGAGAAGGCTTTTGAGTTTTATAAAAAACCGTATTCAAAAATTACAAATATTGTTGATATAAGTTCTCATAACGTCAACCATAGCCAAATTGTTAAGTTTCATGGTGATTTTTCAGACGATGATAGTATTATTCTAAATGAATCTAGTTATTTTAGAAGAATGACATTTCAAGATCCTTTAGATATAAAGTTTAGAAGCGATATCTTAAGTAATACTGTTCTATTCATGGGTTATTCACTTACAGATAATAATATAGGACTTACGCATTGA